>JAGLRY010000378.1 GCA_023135995.1 Candidatus Aminicenantota bacterium
CTGAAATGGATAAAGAGACATTCCGAAAGTTTGGCCATGAATTTGTGGACTGGATTGTGGATTATTTGGATTCGGTCGAAGAGTACCCCGTGAGAGCCCAGATCAAACCCGGAGAGATTATCAACCGGCTTCCCGACAACGCGCCGGTTATGGGGGAGTCGATGGAGCGCATCTTCAAGGATTTCCAGGAGATCATCCTTCCGGGGATGACACACTGGCAGCATCCATCATGGTTTGCCTATTTCCCGGCCAACAACAGCCCGCCTTCGGTGCTTGCGGAGTTGCTGACAGCGGGGATGGGAGCCCAGTGCATGATATGGGAGACATCCCCTGCCGCAGCTGAGCTGGAAGAAAGAGTGTTGGATTGGCTGCGGCGAATGCTCGGTCTTCCCGAAGGAATGAAAGGTGTTATCCAGGATACGGCATCCACAACAATCCTGGTCGCTCTCCTCACAGCAAGAGAAAAGGCTACAGGCTTTAAAACCAACCGGGAAGGAATTCACGAAAAACTTTTTGTTTATGTATCTGAGGAGGCTCATTCCAGTGTCGAAAAGGGAGCAAAGATCGCCGGATACGGCACAGACAATATACGCCGGATCCCAGCGGACGAAAATTTTGCAATGATTCCTGCGCATCTGGAAGCGGCCATTGTTGCGGATAAAAAACGCAATTTGAAACCGGCGTGTGTAGTAGCCACTGTGGGGACGACCTCTTCTTCCGGAATAGATCCTCTCAGACCCATCGGTGAAATCTGTCGATCACACGGTGTGTATTTACATGTGGATGCCGCTTATGCCGGAACTGCCGCGATCCTGCCCGAAAAAAAATGGATGCTGGATGGAATGGAGCATGTGGACTCCTTCAACTTCAATCCGCATAAGTGGATGCTGACCAATTTTGATTGTTCGGCACATTTCGTAAAAGACTCCGGAAGCTTGATCAGGACATTCGAGATACATCCTGAGTATCTGAAGACAGGTGTGGATGCGCTCGTCAAGAACTACCGCGACTGGGGTATCCAGCTGGGGCGACGATTCCGGGCCCTCAAACTCTGGTTCGTAATCAGGTCTTATGGAATCGAGGGGCTCCAGAGAGTCGTAAGGGATCATATCCATCTGGCCGAGTTGTTCAAAGGATGGGTCGAAGAACATGAATTATTCGAGATCATGGCGCCGGTGCATCTGAGTTTGATCTGTTTCCGATTGAATAATGGCGGGAGTGAGGAGGAGTTGAACGCTCTGAACAAAGAGTTGATCGAGAGAATTAATCAGAGTGGGAAGGCCCTGATGACACAGACTACTCTTAAGGGAAAATTCGTGCTGCGTATGGCGATCGGTTCACGTACAACAGAGGAGCGTCACGTCTGCCAGGCATGGGAACTCATCGTGAGCACGGCTAAAAACATGCTGGGGAAGAATAATGTAAATATTTGATATTGTTTTTATTGAACAAAGTATCGATATTTTTTATGAATAGTTCAGGTGGAAGATGGATTATTCACGAGTTGAGGTTGCTGTAGATACGAGGCATGGAGGGCGAAGCTGTAGTTTACTACCGCGAGACCCGACATAACGAAGCAGATGCAGTAAGATCAGCTCGCCCGTAGGGTATAAGATGCTGACAATAGAATTTGGAGTGTTCTTTGAACATAAATTTGTCAGCAGATTTTATGAATAGTTCAGGTTAGATCGTGTTTCTCTAGGATGTGTTCAAGCCATCCGAGTCCGATGTTTTCTTTATTGTCCCTTGGCGTGTAAGGTTTGATGTCCAGAACAGGAGTCCCTTCGAACATATCCAAACCCGAGACTTTCAGGGTATTCTTTTTTCTTCCTTCAAGTTTGACGACTGTCATTCCGATGGGATTCGGCCGATGGGGACTCCGCGTCGCAAAGATGCCTCTTTTTTTGCCATCAAAGGGCGGATGGGCAAAAAGTTTTCTTTCCGAAGACTCATGGAACACAAAAATAAGGATGAGATGCGAAAATCCGTCGATGTCGTCCAGACCCGCTTCAAAATTCCTGAACACTTCGACTTCTCCAAAGACATCGTCAAATCCGTGCGGGTCAAACCATTTCTTCCGGGGGATGTCTTCCCGACTTTTAAAGGGTGAATGAATGATTCCTATGGGTTTAAAATTGAATGTCATCGATTCTTGCCTTTTTGAGCGTGATTTTTTTCCGTTAGACATAGACATGGGCCAACCAGCTTCGGTATTCTTCGACCTCTCCCCTGACTAAGCTATGGAAGGTCTCTTTAATTTTATCGGTGACTTCACCCCTCTTGCCGGAGCCGATGGTGTATTCCTTTTCAGAGGCTTTGCCGTTTGATCCGTCAGTGGCTTTCACGATCGGTGCGATCTCCACGGCAGTTCCGGAAAAAAAGGCCTCATCCGCTTGAAAAAATTCCTCCTTGGTGATTGGGTCTACTCTCGATTCGATACCCATGTTGCTGGCAAACTGGAGGATGCTAGTCCGGGTGATTCCTTCGAGGATGGACTCGTTCATGTTGTTGGTTTTCAGAATGCCGTTTTTGACGATAAAAATATTTTCGCCAGGCCCCTCTGCGATATTTCCTTCCATGTTCAAGTACACAGCCTCATCGAAACCTCTGGACCGGGCCTGCTGGCCGCCCAAAGTGGATAGGACATAGATTCCACCAAGCTTGGCCTTCATATCAAACTGGCTGTGGTGGATGCGCCTGTTCGGGAGGATATAGACAGAGAGCCCCTTTTCTGCCGCTTCTCCAAGGTAAGCCCCCCACTCCCAGGCAGCAATGGCCAGTTCAACGGGAGAATTTTTGGGCAGGAGCCCCAAGTTCCCGTAGGCGTAATAAAGGAGCGGTCGGATGTACGCCGAATCCAATTGGTTTGCCTTGATGACGAGTTTTATGGCTTCTGCGATCTCTTCTTTTGTGTAGGGGATGTCCATGGAAAGAACAGAAGCTGAGTGAAAGAACCTATCCAGATGTTCGGGAAGGCGAAAGACAGCGGGCCCATTAGCTGTGGGGTAGGCCCGGATCCCTTCAAAAACCGAAGTCCCGTAGTGAAGGGCATGACTCATAGCATGAAGGGTGAGTGTCGGCCAGTCTAAGAGTTTTCCCATCTGCCAATATTTCTTAGCTTTGGGAAAGCGTGTGTTATCAAACATGTTTTCTCCTGTTAACTTCGCCGATATTGATTTTTGAAGATTTCGACGTTTTCTAAAATCATGGAACTAAGCGGAAAGAGTGAATTCCCACGCACACCAGACATCGTCAGGATGGGGGTCGGGCGGACAGACGAGGCATTTTGTCTTAAATCTGGGATCTATGGTTTTAGCGAAAAGGCTGTATTCCACAATACCCACAGATTTACATGGGAAGTCGGGAAGTCCCTGTCTTTTCCTCGCTTCCTGAACACGGCACTTGTTCATCCGGAACACACAACGTGAGTTACTGACTTCGGAGACCTCCTGAACATTGATGTGAGCGTAAAGCCGGAATTTGAGGCACTGGATGAGGGCTGGGATGCCTCCGCCCGGTTCGATGCCCAGCCTTTTCATTATTCTTTTGGCTTCGATGACCGTAAATTTTTCCCATGCGTTTCTATCCAGATCCATGGCGGCATCGATGCCGTATCTGTTCTCGACCGCGCGGAACCAGAGCCCGTCGTGGGCAAGCCAATTCTTCGAGGCATCTTCCAGAAGTCCCAGAAGCTCTTCCTTTGACATATCCTTAACATCTTTCATTGTACACTCATTTGTGACTATTCCCTGCGGATGATGGCTCATAATAGGTCTTTCCCGTATGTGTAAGAGGCTTGATTTTGCCATTGCTGATCAAAATGTTCAGGTATTTTAGGACTTCGTCCCTGTGTTTGCCAAGAGATGCGGAAATATCCGACAGTGTCACCGGTCTTCGCTGAATCATCGAAAGTATTTTTCGTTCGAGATCTTGACTTTGAGGGAACTGGTTCATCTGTGCGAAATCAGCGACAATTTCGCTCTTTTTCCCGAAAAACTTTTGAATCTTTTCAAGCTCTTCATGGTTTAGAGCCTTGGCATATGTTTCAGCAGGAGGACGGATGACCGTGTTGAGCTGAATTTTGTCGGGCTGAATCTCCCTAACGGCAGCCTTGAGCTTATTGATGTGCTCAGGGGAGTCGTTTCTGCCCCTGACCAGCATGATCTCCAGCCATATCTGGCCTTTGAATTCCTGCCGGAATTTTATTAGGCCCACGATGATGTCTTCGATCTTTAATGAGGAATGAGGCCTGTTGACTGCGATAAATTCTTCCTGTGTCGCAGCATCGAGAGAGGGCACAACCAGGTCGGCCGCTTGTAAGGCCTTTCGAACGCGCGCTTCTGTGAGAAGCGTGCTGTTCGTCAGGACAGCCACCGGAATGTCTGTGATTTTTTTGATCTCCCGGATGAGTTTTCCGAGCGCAGAGTTCAAGGTGGGCTCTCCTGAGCCTGAAAAAGTGATATAGTCGATCCTTTGCCCCGAGGAGAGAGTCTTATTTATTTGGGCCAAAACACTGTCAGAGGAAAAGAGTTCTTTCTGCTGAACAGTTTTTTTGGGTGTTGGTCCCAATTGGCAGTAAATGCAATCCAATGTGCACGTTTTGTAAGGGAGAATATCGACGCCCAGTGAAAATCCCAGCCGTCTCGACGGAACTGGGCCATAGATATGGATAGGAGATTCTTTTCCCTTCGTTTTTGTCACTCGGATTATACTCTGTCCTTGTAAATTTCGATAAATCGCCTTAGAGATCTGTCATAAGTTCGTTCCACATCATCTGGGAAAAGGCAGGCTGGGAGCTCTTTCATGCCCCAATGATACTGTAGGCATTCGCAGCAAACGCCCTTTCGGCTACACGGCTCATAAGAGCAGTTGCAGTTGATCAGGTTTTTTTCCTTGTCGCAGTCTTTCATGATTGTCTCCGATCTCTCAACGTAAAACGTGGACAGTGAGGGGAGAGTGGGTTTAGGAAATCGTGTTTAAAATCTTGGATTTTTCGCCTCTCAATTTGCCCAGATCTAACGATGCCATGTGGTTTTATGTCTATTGCTAGGTTTTTCTGTACTGCTTTTTCCAGGAATATTTTTGTTGATAGAGGCTATCGGCTAAAGCCCGCCTGAGTGTTTCAGCGGCCAGAAACGCACAATGGATACTAGCTTCTGGTAAACCTCCCAATTTTTTGAGGATGGTTTCGCCGCTGACAACAGCCAGGGCCTCTATGAAGGTCTTAGTGAGTGCGAGCTCAGTCGCAATACTTCCGCAGGCGATGGTGGTTGCGCAGCCATCGGTGAGAAAACTGCACCCCGATATTTTCGCATTCTTCACTTTGATAAACATCTCCATCGTGTCACCGCAAACGCCTTTTACCTTACCGTAACCGTCAGGTTGTTCCGTGGCCCTGAAGTTTCTAGGATTTTGCCAGTGCTCGATCACAACTTCAGAGTATTCTTTTCTGGCCTGTTCCAGGATCATTTCCTGCAGTTGTTTGGCATATTTCTCAAGATCTCCTTCTTTTGACATTGTCTATTGTTTCTTATTTGTCCTGGACTGAGAACGTGGAATTTTTAAGCATGTATAAAATCTAAACGTTAGTTTAACCCAACTATTATACCAAAAGGGCAACTCGTAATGTCAAAAAGTTCAAATGATTGTCTCTGGCCGTTCATTTATGGCGGAACGAGTCGAGCACATCTTGAAGAGCTCCTGCAAATTTTCCGATTTTTTCCTGGGTCATGCCTGCATACCCGATCCGGATGCAGCCGGGAGCTCCAAAAACAGATGCGGGTACAGCGCTGAATTTTCCCATTTCCATAGCCTTTTGCACAAATTCTTTATCGCCCACATTTATATCCGCAGGCAGTCGGGCGAGCACGCTGATCGCCCCAGATGGAAAATCCTTGTCCCTGCCGGCAAGAGTGAATCCCTTCTCCTCGAGAGTTTGGATGATGAGTTCACATCTTTTCCTCAGTTCTTCTTTGATTCCCGTTATGATTCTGGGAGGCCTCCCATTTTCCAGATCGCTCACTTCCTCTTTTAAGATATCTATGAGGATGTGTTGCCCCAGTACGTTTGGCGATGAGGAAAACGAACGAATCATCTTTGACATCCAGGAGTTTGTGAAGGTCTCATCCGCAGCAATTCCATACCCGATTCTTGCTCCCGGAATCAGATATTCTTTGGACGCCGAGCTGATGATTACCGTTCTTTCCGGAGCGTATGCCAGCATGGACTGGGGAGTTCCTTTATACCGAAGCGTTCCGTAGACTTCGTCGGAGATGAGTATCAAATCCATTCGTCTTGCTAGTTCGGCCAGTTGTTCCATCTCGCTATCAGAGAGAACATCCCCAGATGGATTTGTGGGAAAGTTGATGAGCAGAGATGTGATTTTCTGCTGCTCGATCTGTTTTTGCACTTTTTTGAAGTCGGGATTGTAGTTTTCGTCAAAAAAATCGAGGATGACAGGATTTCCCCCCGCGTTGAGGATGATCCCTCTGTAATTGCTCCAGTAAAGGGGAAGGAGGCCCACGTTTTGCTGGAAAGCCACAAGATGCATCACGATCGAAAGACCTTCTGTGGCTCCTGTGACGATCGCCACATGTTTTTTGTCCAATCCGTCCGGAGGAATCCCTGGGTTTCCCTTCAACCGATAGGTCAGAGTCCAGAATCGACCGATCAAGTCTCGAAGCTCTTCCAAGCCTGCAGAGGGACCATAATAAATTTCCTTCTCGGGGTAAATATCGAGGATCTGGCCCTGATCGCTGCGGATAAATTCGGGATTTTGTTGTGCTATGACCTTTGCTTTAGCGGCGATCGCGGGAATTATCGGTTCGGAGGAGATGGTCTGGCGGATGCCATCAGGCATAGTAGAGAGGGCGATCTCGAGGAGCGGTGTTTTTTGCTGAGTTGTATTCATGAGTATTCTCCTGATTTATGACCCTTTATCATTCACGAATTAAGAGACAGGTCGGGTCGGACACTGGCTCGATTATAATTAAATAATCCAGGTCACTTTGTTTCCATAAGAGAGGCGATCACGTCTCTCAAGTCTTGAATAGTAAAACCGTATCGTCTTCTCAACCGTCCGATTGATTCATTCATGGAGACGTTGTGTGGGAGGCCGAGTTTGCTGGCGATTTCCCGGGCTGATATTCCTGTCTGTCTCCCTATCTCATAGAGCGTCATCCGGCCTGTGATCAGGACTCCGGATTGGTCCTCGGATAATCTTCCCCTTGTGATTTTTGGCTCTTCCTCGTGTTCATCTTTTTTTTCTTCTAAGTATAGAGGTCTTGCTTGTATTTCTTCCTTTGAAACAGGTGCTTCTTGTGGTAAGGGTGTTTCCTCTGGAACAAGTGCTTCCTTTGGAGTAGCGGGCGTTCTTTGGAGCAGCGTCGTTATGGCGTCTCTCGCTTCGAGCAGAGAAAATCCGTATCTTTTCCTCAAAAGACCGAAAGTTTCTTCAGGAGATGTCTTTGGCGGAAGGCCCAATTTTTCGGCGAGCGTTTTAGCAGGAATGCCTGTGAATTTTTCAACCTCGGCAAGCGTCATATTACCTGTGATGGTAACGTACCCCTGGCGTTCATAGATGAATTCCTCAGGTGATAACTGACCCTGTGATTTGGCCCTCGCCCCCATTCCGTAATTTTCGTATATAAGAGGATATTTTGGCGTGAAGATCCAGAACAAAAAAACGACAAGGGCAGATATGAGAACAGTAAGTGAAATTATTGTGCCCCATCTTTTTTTAAAAAGAGCTTGGGATTTTCCTTTGATCCAACTCCAGGCGAGCATCAGATGTATGACAATGAGGAGAACAAAAGCGAGTGAAAGATAGAGATGGATGTCTCCCCATTGATGGCGGTGTAGACCCAGGAAATATTTCTCGCTCTCTCTGACCGTAGGCCCTTCGGCGAGAAAAAATCCCATGAGAATACCAATGAAGGCGATGCCGAACATACAGATAAAAAGGAGGGTGTCTACAAGATATTGCCAGTCTGATTTTTTCATTGAATCTCCTTTCCGGCGCCTGTCTTGATGAAATTCTCTGCGTATTCGTCGGCAAACATCCTGAGGGCTTTATCGCCAGTACAGTGACAGGGCCCGATCTTCTGAATTTTGAGGGCGTTCAGCATATCGATGACTTCCTGAATTTCATCCGTTTGGAAGCCGGCAAGATGGAATCCCCCTAAGACCAAATGGATGTTTTCCCCGAATATGTCCCTTACTTTGGGAAGAATGTTGATCAGACGCGGATGGGCACAACCGGTCACTACGATCAGTCCCTGTGTTGTGTCCAAAACCAAGGATTGTTCCTTGATCCATCCCATGATGACACCCGTAGTGAATGCTCCATCACAGATTTTCTGGTGGCCCTCCACTTCGACTAGAGAGGTGGCGGCCGCTAAAACCTGTTCTTTGAAGTCTTGAGGAAAGAACTTAGGCAGCCAGACCTCGATTTTTGGATTAAATTGCAGGAGTGTGCTCAGTCCTCCGGTGTGGTCCCTGTGGTAGTGAGAAAGAAAAACCAGATCGATATCCATTGGTGAGATCTTGAGTTTCTCCATGTTGCCCAAAAGAATATTTCCTTTCCCTCCTGTATCGAAAAGGATGGATTTTTCAAGACCTCGGACGAGACAGGAAAATCCCCAGTCGGGCTGGAGTGGCTTTTTGGCAGCATTATTGTCATATACAAT
>JAGLRY010000379.1 GCA_023135995.1 Candidatus Aminicenantota bacterium
CAACACCAGAAAATCTTTGGAGATCATCATTATGATATTTGCTATCGAAGCGCCAAGAACTTTTCGGATCCCTATTTCTTTTGTTCGCTGCTCTGCTGTGAACGAGGCCATACCAAAAAGCCCAAGACAAGAAATCAATATGGCCAGAAATGTAAAATACTTATAAATCTCGCCTCTCCGCTGATCACCTCTATACTGGCTGTCAAACGCATCGTCTAGAAATCTATATATAAAGAGATTGCTGGGCGCAAACTCCACAGCTTTCTTTTCCAAATATGTGATCGTTCCAGGTATATCGTTGGGTTTGATTTTCACAAAAACATCCTCGTGAGAACCATGCCGCTGGGACAATGTGAAAATGACCGGTTCGATCTCACTGTGGAGCGAGCGGGAGTGAAAATTCCTTACGATGCCGATTATTTTCCCCTCATCCTCCCAACATGAAAACATCTTCCCGACAGGAGATTCCAATTCCGTGATCTTTGCGGCTTCTTCGTTAAGAACGTAATTCTCCTTATCCGTGGCATATTCTTCCGAAAAACTTCTGCCCTGGATTATGTTCATATCGAACGTCTCAAAATAATCATAGTCTACGGAAGCATCAGTCATCGTCACATAATCCTCCGGACCCTTTCCCTCCCAATAAACGGGATTCATATGTCCAATATTGGTCGGAAACCTCCGGGCTGCCGTAACGTTTATTACATTCGGATTTTGTTTGATCTCGTTTTTGAATGACCTGTAGGCTTCTCTCAACTCACTGTTCATCGATATGGCTACCACGTGCTCTCTGTTTAATCCGAGATCTTTATTTCTTATATAGTTAAGCTGCCTGTACATTATGATCGTCCCGATGATCAATACAATAGTCGCAGTGAATTGGCTGACGACCAGGATCCTTCTCAATACATAGCCTCCTGAGCCCGATTGTAATTTCCCCCCCTTTAAAATATTTGCTGGCTTAAAAGAAGAGAGCATAAAAGCCGGATAGCTACCCGACACCAAGCCCGTAAAGAAGATAATCCCAACCAATAAAAAGAAAGTAGAGACATTCCCGCCGATATCTAAGGCCAACTGTTTTCCAGAGAGTGTATTAAATGCTGGCAGGAATAGATGCACCAAACCAATCGCCACAATAAGTGCGACCGCTGATAATAGTATCGATTCACCGATAAATTGCCTGATGATATCCGACTTCTCTGCACCTACGACCTTTCTTAGACCGATCTCTTTGGCCCGCGTGTTCGACCTGGCCGTGGAGAGGTTTATGAAATTAATGCATGCAATGATCAAAATGGCAATGGCGATCGTCAAGAATATATACACGTAAATGATCGGGTCTGTGCTATTTAACGAATACAAATGGATCTTGGATAAGGGCTGTATATGAAGAACAACCGTCTGATTTGTTCTCTTATCATGCTCCATGACAAATCCGGAGATTTTCTCCGCAAAGTCCTCTAATGACACGTTCTTTTGCAACAGAACGTAGGTCTGAGCTTCGTATGACCAACTCATATGCGCCCTATCCCCCATCAGTCTCATCGAAGCCAGAAAATCAAACCGTAAATGTGAATTGGAAGGGATATCTTTGAGGATGCCAGTCACGATCAGCTCGGTATCGTTATTCATTAATAAAGATTGACCGATCGGATCTTTAGTGCCGAAATATTTGGCAGCGGTACGCTCTGTGATCACGATGGATTCACGGCTTGCCAACACTGTCTCCGGATCGCCCTTAAGGAGAGGAAATGTAAACATCGTTAAAAAGTCATCATCCACCATCGCACCTCTCTCGTTATACATTTTATCCCCATGTCTTGTGAGCCAATTCCTACCGCAGAATCTCGCCATTTTAAGGACTTCCGGATATTGCTCTCTAAAAACCGGGGTAAGCGCCAAGGGGTTGGACGTGTACTTAGTGCCTTGAAGTTCAGGGATGGTCCTGTAAAGGTCACTGTAATTGTCATGGAACTTTTCAAAACTGAGCTCATCCTGAATCCATAACAGAATCAGAATGCAGCAGGCCATTCCAATGGCCAAACCCATGATGTTGATGAAAGAATAAATTTTGTGATTTCTGATGTTTCTCCAGGTGATTTTGATGTAGTTTTCAAGCATGGCAGCTCCTATGATAGTGGATAATTTGGAATACGCAGCAAGGGCATACAATACCTGCCCCCAGTACCAGATAAGTGCTCTGGACCTCCCCTTCTCCAGTGCATGCTCCTTGAACTCCTCTCCGCAATCTCCGGAAGCTGCGTGTTCCTCTTCATAGCGTGTCAAAAAGGAAAGAAGTTTCTGACCCAGTTTAGGCGGATGCGGATTGCTTTTTCCCATAATCCTCAATCTCCAAGGAATCCAGGGATACTTTCCCAGATGGACTGTTGCAGATTGTGAGATGCACGGAGGGCCTTTTTCCCTGAGGGAGTCAGGGCATAATAAATGCGAGGCCGTCCTCCCCTTGTGCTTGAGGTAGTTCCTTTTGTTTTTGTCACATAACCTTTGCGTAAAAGCTGATCGAGAGCATTGTATAGTGTTCCATACATCAAACGTTTCCCGGTCAGTTTTTCGACTCTTTTGCGGATGGAAACGCCGTAAGCGCCATCCTTGAGGGCGAAAACTGCAGCCAATATCATCTGCTCCAATAACGTTAGTTCTTTCATTGTGCCGAATCCTTCATGCGATTTTAAGCCTTGTATCTAAATCCTTCATCGGGTTTTACGTAAAATACACATTCATAGAGTAATACGTATATCACGTAATTAGGTTGCTTAGATCCTGAAAAAAACCGTCTTATATGTCTTCTAACGACCTTACAGAAGAATAAAATCCATATGCTTTCATCTTAGCAAGGATAAGGTTTCCTTCTTTTTTGGCATACCGCTTCAATAATTTGTGTTGATCATCGTTGAGCATGATATTGGTCCTTTTCATGCTGCCCACGAACTATAAGTATGCAGTTCCTCGAACTAGTTTCCCGAACTATAAGTATTTGCATATCTGACAGAAATTGAGTATAAATTTTGTGTTGGGCTTCTTTTTCAGTTTTCTTAGCCATTATAAAGCTGCACGAGAAATAAAATAAATGAGAAAGAGTAAGAGGAAAAGAAAAATAATTGATAATTGCCTGGCTTCTATCTTGAGGGGGGATTTGTTAAATAATTTTCAAAAAAGGAGGGCATATGAATAAACAAAAAGTAGGTTTGGGACTATTCTGGATTGCTGTTTTTTGGGCATTTCTCTGGGGTGTGCTCGGATCGGTTTTTATGAACTCTGCTTTCAATAATCTAACAATGGATGAGGTAAATCAGACGATGTGGGCGACTACCGGGACTTGGTTTTTTTTGTGGGCTTTCGGTGTCCCACTGGCGGCGATAGTCGCCGCTGTTGGATTGCTACTCTATTCAGACGCAAAAGGATCGACAATCTTAAAATATGGAATAGGAATATTTCTGTCGGTTTTTATCGGCATGGCGCTCGGATTTTTCGGGCATATCCGTCCGTTGTTCGGTATCGGTGGAACTCTGATTTTACTGTTCTTCATGGGGATATTATGGTTATGGACTAAAGAACGAATGGCTCTGAAGGAAACACCCACAACAGCAGTTGACCTAAAAATGGTTGGCTATGTGTTTATGTTAATTGCAGCGTGGTTTATCTGCGGAATAGCCG
>JAGLRY010000038.1 GCA_023135995.1 Candidatus Aminicenantota bacterium
GCACAGAACGCCTTTGTTTCCTTACCCTTGAGCCTGAATTCCGCAGGCTTTTTGGTGATCGGCTGGCGCGTCCCTAGCTTGTCCGTCTGGTCGACGATCGTCGATTCCCCAGGAATGTCCACAACGGATAAGTTGTTCGACGTGGCTACAAAGATCTTATCCTTCACATTTTTCTTGAGCTGAATCGCGCGGTCCGACGACGTCGGGTAAACTCTGTCATTCTTCACGGTCACTTCAATCCAATACAGGTCCTCTGTAACCGGCGTAACGCTCACGTCATAGATCTCCACCTTGGGGAACTGACTGGCACAGTACATCACGAATTGGGCGTTCTTCATCGCTTCCATCTCGATATATCGCGCCGGGGGTGTTCTGCGCAAATGCTTCTTAGGTGAGCTACCGATCCATATCTCTCCCAAATCGGGGTGATCGAATTTATGGGGCGAAATCCAGCCTTTCCCAGTTAGTTCCGTATCGATCCACTTGAGATATTCATCATTGGATACTCGACCGTCACCATCCTCATCCGCTTCAAAAACCGGCGATCCCCAAAGCTCAATTAGATAACCATAGATGCCGAGCATGTAATAGGTGGCGGCATGCGCCTGCCCGCTTAAACCCGCAATAGTCGGACGGTAATTCTTCAAGATCCTCGCTCCCATGGTCACGATATCTGTCTGGACATCCATATCATGCTGGTATTTCTCTTCCACTTGACGATCAAAAAATTGGGCATACTTGTTCGCCTTCTTCATCTCCTCCCTGCGCCTCCGTTCGAATTCCTGCATGCGCTGACTCATCTGCGTAGGCTGAGCTCGGCTTACTTTTGCCGGCGGCGCCTGGAACATGATCAGCCGTCCCGTATTGTGATAATGAAAGCTGGCGTAGATATTGGGATGTGCGATCTGAAACTCATATACATTCCGTGTCTCAGGCTCGGACATCGGATAGGGATTTCCATCCTTAAGATTCCACCCATAGGGATAATTCCTGTTCGGATCAGGCCCACCGATGTCATCCTCATTGATCATGCCATCGCCATCATTGTCATATCCTTCTTCCCCGATCCTCCGGAAACGCCGTACTTCTTCCTTCTCGTCTTCAACTCTAACAAATTGCCGTTTGTCTGGAGATAATTTGTAATCCCCCTTCGGATCCTCGATGTACATTGTCGAAAGCTCACCATCGCCGTCCACATCCTCCGTCTGATCCTCATCGTACAGACCATCCCCGTCATTATCCTCGGGTCTGTAAGGCTCGCGCGGACTATTCGGCGTGTTGGGATAGCTCACAAACGATTCGTTGGCGTCCACATTCAATCCCGGCAAAATATAAAACGTACAATTATCCACCAGATCATGGACGTAATCATCATAATCGTACCGCGTAAGCAGATACCACATCAGGTAAAGGGAACACATAATCCCATTCACCTCATTGCCGTGGATCGCCCCATCCACCCACATGGCAGGTTTTTCCGAATGTTCCCCAGTGGACTTCGCCGTGATCGTCATCAAAAACTGATCGCGTCCCATCCGGCTTTTCCCGATGCTCTTAATATCAGAGAGATGCGGATACTTTTTCTGGATGTCGTGCATGATCTTTGTCCACTCCGCATACGAGTAGTACCTCTTCCAACTGATAGGGAAATCCAATTCGCCATGGTATCCCCCCGGACTCTTTTGCTGCTTCTCCTGGGCAAGGGCCGGCGCTATGGAGGCTGTCAAAAAGATAACTCCCAAGATCGCAACCATTATGTATTTCAAATTTTCATGTGCTCTCATCGCTATCCTCCCTTATTGAGTGGAAAGGTTTTTGACCTTGGTGCCGCCCTTCTGAGATGTCACAATAACTTTAAGCGGAGCATCTCCCTCGACAGCAACCAGCCATTTCACCGTGCGTTTCGGTCCCTTCTGCTTGACTTCGGTCGGGCCATATCTCGGTCCTCTCTGGAACATCATCGGAAATCCGGGATAAAAGAACATCATCCGCCGCCTCTGTTGCTGGGGTGGCGGAGCACCTCTTCCTGAATACCCGGGAATCTTCATCGTCCCCTCGATAACTCCCAGTTTCTGGAAGGGCGATCCCTGAAGGTAGGCAACCCGGTCGCGGTCGCCGATCAACCACACAATGTCCTCCCTATTTCCTGCCAACTGAGCGCCTCTCCCCAAATGCGTCGCTAGCTTTCCTTTATTTTCAATAGTCGCCGTCACTTCCACGATTTTATATTTCCCTTTGGATTTTCCTTTTGTGATCGTTACCTGATCGCCCTCTTGACTGGCATCAGCCTCCCTGGCACTGCTCTCAGTGATGACCTTCGCTTTAGCCTCTGTGATGACGATCTCAGGCTGCAACCCGGCTCTAAATTTCTCGAACTGCCAGTGCTTCTCGCAGACATTGATCAATGGTTCTCCCGGCAGTGCATTGCTGCGATATTTAGAGATCCATCCACCGATCTCTCCCTCGCCCAATTCCGGATGATTGAACTTCTTCCAAGAGAGAAATAGCTTCCCGCCGTATTTCTCATCCTGGTACTTCAGCAGTGCCCGTTGGACCTTTATCCTTGCATCTTCACCTTCAAACTGGGGAAAATCTGGGATGTCTCTCATCGGATTCCAAAGCTCGGTCGTGAGTGCATAGATCCCTAATTGCTTGTACATCCAATCCGTGGCCATTCCATAGTTGTATGGCTCGTCCTTTTCCTCGTCGTAGCTCACTCTCCAACCCCTGGGAAGCTCATAACCTCTGGCTTTCGCATATTTATTCTTTGACGTTTTCTCCAGCTCCTCCTTAAACTCCGATAACTTTTCGGGATCCTGCCATGCTTCCGGAACCTCATCCCCGATGATCTCCAGGTATTTTTTCCCCATGATCATGTCGAGAACAGCCACGTCCTTGGGATGAAGCTCTGGATGGGGTGCTGTTCCCATAGGCCTAAAGGTGAATCCTCCGGAAGTGTGATAATTCTGCGCCATCAGGATGTTTGTGTGGTTGGTGAAGAACTCAGCAATAGCATGGGTTTCTGGTGCAGATGTGGGATAGTCACCCTGCCCCCCTGCCATGGTTTTTTTGAACCAGCCCTCCGGAAAGTTGCGGTTCAGGTCAATTCCTCTCTCCGAGTCCTCTCCCCGCTCGCCATCACCGTCATTGTCCCTGTCTTCCCGTATAACCGAATACCGATCCTTCTCGGTCTTTTCTCCTTTCCTCAAGCGGATCATCAGACGAGGATCTTCCTCATCCATCACAGACCGACCTTTGGGGTCTTTGTAGCGAAACCGTGTGATGTATCCATCGGCATTGAGGTCGTCAGGCCCATCCTCGTTGACCTTTCCGTCCTCATCGTCATCCTTTTTCATGCTGTTCTGCCGCTGCGAGATCCCCTTTTCGATACTATTGTACAAACCGTCTGGATTGACAACCGGGCAGATATAAAAGGTCTGATCGTCTACGATCCGCGTAATCTCTTCATCAGAGCCATAGCCTGAGACCAGTTTATCGATCGTATAAAGGCAAACCTCAGTGCCTGTATATTCATTCCCATGCGTGCTGCCACACAACCAGAATCCAGGTTTCCCCTGGTAAGGCTTCATGGGCGCGACATTTTTAACACCCTCCTTCCGCTTGTTGCGCAGCTCCACATGAGCATCAATGGTCGTCCCCGTCTTCATGTTGGATATCACAAGCACATAGATGGGCCTTCCCATCGTGCTTTTGCCGATCTCTATGAGTTTGGTGATATTCGGATAAGCGTTTGCAACCGCTTTGATGTAATTGACCGTCCCCGTGTAGCCGTGGTAGTCATCGAAGCTTATCGGAACCTTCTGCGCAGCGGACACAACTCCTGCAGCTGCGAAGAATAAAATAAGCATCATTAAGAAAAAAATCTGGCCACAATTCTTTGATATTCTGATTTGCATCGAGCCTTCCTCCTTTCTCACAGTTATAGAGGAACTCCAAATCAGGAGATCATCCATAAATGCCGCTCCGGAATTCCATCCAAGATCCTCAAAAGACAACACTTTATCTCAAATCAACATTGAAATAAAGAGATTTTCTTGAATGATTTCTATGCAGAGTCCATTCCCCGAATGGACCGTAACGGAATAAAACTTACTTTTTCTCTTTACACTTAATGGATTCGGGGTATTTGGCGAGCTGATCCAGGACTGCATCAGGTGTGTTTTGGAGAAATTCTGTGCCTTTAAAAGATTGACCAATCAGTTGGCGGTTGATCTCTGTGCTGTATTCGATGAAATGGCCACTAAGGTCTCCAATTTTATCCGAATGCATATCGATGACCTTTGACTGGGTACGGCAGTCAAAGTCAAAATCTACAAACGAAAATTTCTTAAGCTGTGGAGCGTCTTTAGTCTTAAAATGGACAGTCATGTTTGTCACATCATAGACAATACTCCACTGGGTCCACTCTGAATTGTGGACACTTTCCAAGATAGAAAAGGCGTAATCGACGATCTCTTTGCCTTTTGATCGTTCATACAGAGAGAGCATGTCAGCCGCCCTTGCAAAGCGGTCTAAGGAATTTCCAGAAAAGCCGATCTCTTTTTCCCCTCCGAATCCTTTGTGGCCCTTTAAATACTCCAAAGAGTCTGCATACGTGCTGTTAGTGAGAGCCTTCACGGGTAATGTCTCTGCTGTATGATAAACCATTTTTCCATCCAAAAATTCGATCGTCACTGCCTCGCCGGTTTTATCAGAAACTAAAAAATGGATGTGGGTGCTGTTTGTCGAGATCCTGATAGATGCGTCGCTTGCGATCACCTCTTTGACACTCGATGCGGTGTCTAGCTGATACTGAACCCACTGCAGCTCATCCAGTGCCGGACGTGCATCCGGAGAGGGAAACTGTATCTCTTCGAGCCACATCACTTCCACAACGAGACCAGCTTCATTCATACCTCCCATGGGGTATTCCTTGCCGTATTGATTGAACGTGATACTTCCGTATTTCGAGACCCACTGGACCGACTTAGCCGAAGGTTCGAAGGAATGGATGGATCTTTTGGCCAGGTTCCTTTTGTTGACCATCACAAAACCATAACCGATGCCCCAGTCATAATTTCGCCCAAAAACAAGATTTTGCCCGCTCTTCAGGACAAAAGTCGAACAGGCCTCAAGCGCTGGACCGGAATGGATCACTGACAAAAACAGAAGTATTATCAGGATATATCTGCCGGGTTTTTTCATTTGGCACTCCCTCCTCTAATATTACTTTACCCCAGAATAAATTTCAATTTCTTCCGATTTTCTGGAAAGCTAAAAAAATAATCCATTTTTTGTCAACCGTTTGGGATTGTGGTGCGTCAATGTCTCACCCCATCCCATGGCGCCCGCACTCGTGGAGGAAATTCCTGAAGTTGAAAATGCTACGCGAGTCAAGCCAATGGGTGAACTCCTTGTAAAGCACGGAGAGAAGATCTTTTTCGAGGATTCTGTCATGGCCGTCGATCCCTCGTTCCTGGAAATGTTCAGCTATCCTTTGCCACTCTAGCTGGTGACTATACACCCCTGGTTATCCTTGGGATTCTTCTGGCTACGGGATTCATTGCAGGAAGTTATCCGGCCCGAGCTTTAAAATACGAGTAAAAAACTCATCTGCACTTATTTTGTACTTCTGCCTATAATTTCTTTTTGTTTTCGAGTAAACTGAAAAAAACAATAATAAAAAAGAGAACGAGAAAAATGGGCAAAAAATTCTGTGTAATACTCATCGTGTTGACTCTTTCTATGATTCCTCTCCTTGCTCAGGATATTCATAAAGCGGTAGACAAGGGGGATTTAGCGAAGGTTAAAGAGTTACTAGAAAAGAATCCAGAACTTGTGAATACTAAGGACAGCCAAGGTAATACGCCTTTGCTGCTCGCGGCCTACCGAGGCCACAGTGAAGTTGTAGGATTTCTGATAGCAAAGGGCGCAGATCTCAACAGCTTGAACACCTATAAATACACACCTTTGCACTATTCAATTTTGCGCAGACATATCGAGGTTGCTGAGATGTTGATTAAAGCCGGGGCTGATCTGAACATCCCCAATGTCTGGGGGTATACACCCCTTCATACCTGTGCGGGGAGGAATTTCCTCAAAGAGGCGGAATTTTTGATAAAGAACAAAGCCGGTGTCAATACAAAAAATGAGATCGGCGAAACACCCCTCTTTGCAGCCGTCAAGTCCGGACACAGGGACATGATCTTACTCCTCATCAAAAATGGAGCGGATGTCAATGCCAGAGACAATGTGGGACGAACTCCTGTGTTTGCAACGGCTGAAAGGAACTCATCCAGAATTCTCGAATTATTGGTAAACCAAGGGGCAAAGATAGATATCACAGACAAATTCGGAATGACACCCCTTCATCGGGCTGCGATAGCCGGTTACCATGACATCGTTCAGATCCTTGTCCGTTCGGGGGCGGATGTCAATGCCAGAAATTCTGAGGGAAAAACGCCGTTTTTTTATGCAGCCACATATGGACACAACACGCTCACTGAAAGGCTGATATCCATGGGAGCACAGCCGGATGAGTTTGTAGGGGATAGGGGATATTTCTTCTTTTCTGAACTGGATCTCAAAGTCAATGAAGCTGTTATCTGGTATCTGGGACACAGCAGTTGGGCGGTGAAGACCATGAATCATCTCCTCATCTTCGATTATTATGAGAAAACTGACCGCCCGGATGATTCAAGGCTTGTCAACGGACGGATCAATCCCACGGAGATATATGATCAGAATGTCTATGTGTTCGCCACACATGAGCATACGGACCATTTTGATAGAACCATACTGGAATGGGAGCATGCGGTTTCATACATCAAGTATATCTTCGGATGGAAGGCCCTGGACAATCCCAATTATTTTTATATGGGATCCAAAGAAAAACTCGAGCTTGATGGAATGAAGATCGAGTGTTTTCACTCCCCGGAGGCCGGCGAGATCGAGGGCAATTTTCTAGTTAAGGTTGACGGAGTCGTCATCTATCATTCCGGGGATTACAGCAGGGGCCATGATGTCTTTAAAAAAGATATGCAAGCTTTGGGAAAAGCGGCAAAAGACATCGATCTTTTTTTCATGCTGGCAGGGAACACAATGGATAATGAGGAAGCCCTTTATGCTCTGCAAACTGTCCAGCCAAAGTACATGTTTCCCATGCACGCGGGGGGGAATGAGCATGTGTACAAGGAATTTGCTGATTTAGTGAAAGGCAAGAAGATCAAGACAGAGGTCATCTGTGCGGAAAACAGAGGGGATAAGTTCGAGTATATTAAGGGCAAAATCGTCCGGAAGCATCCCTAAAACCGTGATGAATGACGTCCGAGTGTCCCAATTGGTGATTTCGAAAACACTCTCAGTTTCCCCAGCGAGGAAACTTCGCTCGG
>JAGLRY010000380.1 GCA_023135995.1 Candidatus Aminicenantota bacterium
ATCCTGCACGGCGCTATCGCCAATCCCATTTTTGCCTTTATCACCGAGGGTGCAGCTTTTCTATTGATTGTCTATCTGATTAAAGAAACATTCCGACAAAAACCGGCTGGTCAAGCCCTCACAGGAGGAATGTCAGCTCTCCTTGCCGCCAACATGTTCCCTCTTGTCAGGTTTGCAACCGGCATCCCCGCCTGTGTCGTCGCGGGCACAGGGTATCCTCTCTCCCTCTACTATATCCACTTTGCCATCCTCGTATCTGTCGTGACTGTTCCAATCGGATTTTTGGTCGGGAGCAAATTGGAAGAATACGCCCTCGGTATATCTAAAACACCTGCTATCCAGAAGCTCAATTATGTTCTCTCTCCTGCAGCCCTCATCCTCTGCCTCATCATTATGGCCCTTATCAGGCTTGTCTAGATCGACACAATCGTATTCTCAAAAAGAGGATTAAAATGGGAACAAAACAAAATAAAAAGGGAAAAGCTTATACACGGAGAGACTTTCTCAAGGGTTTTGGGGGTGGCGCCATCGGGGCTGCTGTGGTCCCCAAAATTCTCGCTCAAGAATCGGCTTCGATTGAAACAAAGAAGGGAAAGATTCCCGTATGCTCAAAAAAGCAAGTTACTCTTACCGTCAACGGAGAAAAATACACTCTTGTTGTGGAGCCGCAAGAAACACTCCTCGATGTCCTCAGAGAAAGGCTAAATCTCACGGGCACGAAAAAAACATGCAACCAGGGTGAATGTGGTGGATGCACCGTACTCCTCGACGATGAACCTGTCTATTCCTGTCTTTACCTAGCTTTCAGAGCCGACGGGAAGGATATCCGTACCATCGAGGGATTGGCCGAAAAAGAGAACCTCCATCCTGTGCAGCAAGCTTTTATAGACACAGATGCCTACCAGTGCGGATTCTGTGCGCCAGGCTTCATCATGTCTACTGTGGGATACCTAGAGACACAGGGGAATTCGCAGTCAAACATGAAACTGAATATGGAAGATATCAAGACGGCCATCTCCGGAAATATCTGTCGCTGCGGGAACTACGATCAGATCTATAAAGCTGTCGCTGAGGCCGCTAAAAAGATGGGGAGGTCTTGAAATGGCTAAAAAAGACCATTGGGAAAACACCCAAGATCCTCATCTCCTCTACACTGAGGCGGCACGATCTGAGGGATTAACAACTCAGGACGCCCCATCCACCAAGGAAAAACCTGAGTTCAATATCATCGGCAGGGATACATTGAGAATTGATGGCCATAAGATTGTCACAGGAAAAGCGCCTTTCCTCAACGACATCAGGCTCAGAGGAATGCTCGTGGGCAAAACCTTGAGGTCTCCACATCCTCATGCTGAGATCGTATCCATCGATCTGAGCAAAGCCAAGAGTCTCCCCGGAGTGAAGGCTGTGATTGGACTGGACAGAGAAAAGGCTCAATACATAGGAAACCGCGTGGCAGCCGTAGCAGCCGTCGATGAACAGACAGCGGAAAAAGCGCTTAAGCTGATCGAAGTGGAGTACAAACCGCTTCCTTATGTCGTCTCCGTAGAAAAATCCATGGAAGAGGGAGCTCCGCGAGTCCATGATAAAAAGCCGAATGTCGAGAAAATCAGGGATGAAAAACGCGGTGATGTCGAGCTCGGATTCAAAGAGGCGGATGTTGTGCTAGAACGCACATACAAAACGGCTATTGAGATTCATCACCCCGCCGAAACGCATGGAAGCATCGCCAAATGGGAGGGCGACCGTCTTATTGTCTGGGACTCGACCCAGGCTATCCACAATGTGAGGGACGGCCTCGCTCGCAGCTTGGGAATTCCGGCAGGCCGCGTGACAGTCATCAAACGGTATATGGGAGCAGGATTCGGGAGCAAACTTGGCCTTAATGCCCACACAGTGATCGCGGCAATGCTTGCGAAACAGACCGGACGACCGGTCAAGATTACACTCACACGAAAGGAAAACTCTCTCTGCGTGGGAAACCGTCCGACCAGCTTGCAGACTTACAAGGGCGGGGTCAAAAAAGATGGCACCCTCACGGCTCTTTCATTGACAAATTACACGACCGGGGGTGTAAATAGAGGCGATCGGTGTTCCGAACCTCTCTTGGACGTGTACAGATGCCCTAACCTCCATGTGAAAGAATACACCGTCTATACGAATATGGGTGGGTCACGGGCCACACGAGCGCCGGGACATGTGCAGGGAACATTCGGGCTGGAGGGTTTCCTTGACGAGTTGGCCAATGAGATCGGTCTGGATCCCTTGGAACTGAGAGAAATGAACTATACAACCAAAAATAGGGGTGATACAGGAGTCCCCTACTCTTCGAAAGGATTGGATAAGTGTTATGAGCTGGGAGCCGAAAAGATCGGCTGGCACAGACGAAACAAAACACCAGGAGCGGGACAGGGTTCAACACGCCGAGGGCTCGGAATGTCTTCTCAGATCTGGTGGGGCGCTGGGGTCCCTGGAACCCTGGCCGATGTCAAGCTCTACCCGGATGGGAGCGTGGATGTCATCTGCGGCACACAGGATATCGGATGCGGGACCCGCACCCACATGGCCGTTGTCGCCGCTGACACCCTTGGACTACAACCCAAAGACATCACCATTAAACTGGGGAATTCGGACTATCCATGGGCTCCTATATCAGGGGGAAGCTTGACAACCCCATCTGTGGCACCGGCAGTCAGAGACGCATCCCTCAAGGCTGCAGACCATCTCAAGGAAATGGCGGCGAAAAAACTCAAAGTATCGGGTGAGGATATTTCTCTCCAAGACAAAAAACTCGTCGATAAAAACAATCCTGAAAACGCCATCTCCTTTAAAGAACTCGCCAGAGACTTGCGGAGAGAAACAGTCTTCCATGGCGAACGAAAGGGCATGCCCGATGGGTTTGCTTACAACACCTTTGGAGCGCACTTCGTTGAGGTGGAAGTCGAGACAGAGACAGGCCAGATAAAGGTCCTAAAAGTTGTTGCTGCCCATGATTCGGGACAGATCATCAACACAAAGACCGCAGAAAGCCAAGTTATCGGAGGAGTGACGCAAGGTGTGAGCACAGCGCTTTTTGAGCAGAGAACCGTGGATGATACAACAGGCACACTGGTCAATCCCAACTGGAGGGATTACAAGATCGCCACTTCCATGGATATCCCCGAGATTATTCCGATCTTCGTGGATGTCGACGATCCACACATTAACATTCTCGGCACCAAAGGGCTGGGCGAACCCCCGCGGATCCCGATAGCTGCAGCCATCGGCAACGCTGTTTATAACGCCATCGGCGTCCATATCAGAGAGACCCCGATGACTCCTGATAAAGTGCTTCAAGCTCTGAGGCAGAAGGAGGCCATCTGATGAAAGAGTTCAAACTGGCACAACCACAAAACCTTGCACAGGTCACCTCTCTGCCCTCCGATCAGCGATATTTCCTCATGGCAGGAGGAACAGATCTTCTGGATGAGATAAAAAACGAGATCATAGACCCAGGAGTGGTCGTCGACCTCAAGTCGATTCCAGACCTCGCTTACATCCGGAGCACCGATGAGAAAATCCGTATCGGCGCAATGACACGCGTGAGTGAATTGGCGGAAAATTCAACGATCAAGACCAACTATCCAGTCCTACATGAGGCGGCTCTTTCTCTGGCGACTCCTCAGCTCCAGAATGTGGGAACAGTGGGTGGGAATCTCTGCCAGAGGCCCCGGTGCTGGTACTACCGTGATCCACAGGTGGAATGCCGGAAAAAGGGCGGCAGCCGATGTTATGCCGCAAGGGGCCGCAACAGGTACCATGCCATCTTGGGTGGAGGCATCTGTCACATCGTGTATCCGTCCGACCTTGCTCCTGCTCTCATCAGCCTGGATGCAGAAGCAACAATAGCGACCGCCAATGGAGACAGAACCGTCCCGCTCGAAGAATTCTACACTCTTCCTCGAGTTGATGTTCGAAAAGAAAACATCTTGAAAGCCAACGAGATCCTCAAAGAGGTCAAGATCCCACCGTCTAAAAACGAGGGCAAGAGCACATATGTCAAACTCAAAGAACGAGGAACATGGGATTTTGCTCTAGTGTCTGCTGCTGTTTGCGGCATCGTATCGGGGAATACATTCAAAGATATCAAGATCGTGTTGGGAGGTGTAGCTCCTATCCCATGGAGACTGGAAAAGGCAGAGAATCTCCTCAAGGGAAATCCCGTGACAGATGATGTTGTGAAGCAAGCCGCGAAAGAAGCCCTTTCGGACGCACGCCCACTCAAAGAAAACGCATACAAGCAAGACCTCGCCGCGATCGCTGTTTCCAGGGCAGTGTTATCTCTGGTGTAGTATAAAACCAGCAGTCCTATTCGCGGGCTGATCTTGCACCTACGATAGAAAGGGATTTCGTGATACATATACTCACAGGACCAGTTCACTCGGGGAAGACGACCCTGCTCCAGCGAGTGACGGCTCAGCTCATAAGCCAAAATATCGCTGTTTACGGTTTTTTGAGTCTATCCATCAAACAAAACAAAAAGTTCATCGGATATGACCTTTATGATCTAAAGCGAGAAACTCAGACACCTTTCATCAGAAAAGAAGGCGAAGAACACTGGCAGAGAATTGGAGCCCATTTCTTCATTCCCGAGACTCTGGATCACGCTCAGAACATCATTTGCCACGCTGGCGATGCCGACATCTGCATCGTCGACGAGGTCGGCCCTTTGGAGCTGGAGGGAAAAGGATTGTGGCCGGCTCTGAAAAAAGTTATAAACCTTCCCTCCCCCGACTATGTTCTTGTCGTTCGAGAAACCATCCTCGATTTTTGGCTTGGAACTTTGGGGGGAGTGCAAATAAAAATCTTCGAAATCTCGGATCAAGAGCTCTTTCCGAAAATGGTACAATACTTGAGCACGAAGGACTCGCATTCGAAGAAGAATTGAGAAAACAATGAAAAATATCTATGAGTCTCTCTTGAAAAAACTGGGGGACAAACAACCGCTTTCCCTCGGCACGATCATCGAGACCAAAGGCTCGAGCCCTCAGGTTACAGGCGCATCAGCCATATTCTCACTCGATGGTCTTGTCGCGGGAACTATCGGAGGAGGAATCCTCGAGGCACAGGCAGAAACGGAGGCCATGGATGCATTGAGGGCAGGAGAATCTCGACTTATGCCCTGCAGTCTGAGCGGGGAGATCACTTCCGAAGAGGAGGCGATCTGCGGGGGCGATGTCACCGTACTCATCGATGCGAATGTTCAAGATTCTCTGAATGCCTTCCAGCACATAAGAAACTCTCTCAACGACAGGCATCCAGGTGTGTTGGCCACGTTCATTCGATCCTCCGCGGGAACGCGTGATCTGTCCTCAGCCGAAAAACAGGTCAGTCTATCCAGGAAATGGATCGATAAATCAGAAATATTCGGCGAAGGAGCCGAACAAAAGGGTTCTCCGCACTATGAAGAGATCAAAAACGCATTTAGAGAAGGCAATCCCAGACTATTAAAAACTACAGAGGAGAACGCCGAGGAATCTCAACAAGAGAGCCTTCTTTTCTTGGAGCCTCTTTTTCCTCAGTCTCATCTCGTGGTCGCAGGAGCAGGACACATCGGTAAAGCTCTTGTTCATATTGGAAGCCGTTTGGATTTTGAAGTCACTGTGCTAGACGATAGAGCCGAATTCGCCAACAAAAAAAATATCCCCGAGGCTGACCATGTGATCGTTGGCGATATTGCCAAGATCCTCCATGACGTTCCCAAAACTCCAGACACATATGTGGTCATCGTCACCCGGGGCCACAGCCATGACAGCAACGCACTCAGAGCATGCATAACATCAGGTGCGGGATATATCGGAATGATAGGAAGCGCACGTAAGATACAGCTCATGCGGAAGAAATTCCTGGATGAAGGCTGGGCGTCTGCAGAGAAATTCGACCGCGTTTTTGCGCCTATTGGCCTCGAGATCCAATCCAAAACTGTTGAAGAGATCGCCGTGAGCATTGCCGCACAGCTTGTTCTCATCCGCAATCAGATCCAAAACCAAAGGAGAACAAAGCCTTGATCTGGGCATTGGTATTGGCAGCCGGAGAGTCCAAAAGGATGGGAGAGTCCAAACAATTGCTCCCATTCGGGAACAAAACAATGATAGAAACCGTCATCGACCACATCATGCACTCCGAAGTGGATGAAATTCTTGTCGTTTTGGGATCGAACCGGGAGAACATTGAATGTGTTCTCAAAGACATGCCTGTCAGAAGCGTGCACAATCCCCGTTTTAAAGAGGGAATGCTCTCATCTATCCAGAAGGGATTTGTATCTCTCCCCAAAGAGGCTGAGGCTGTGCTTGTATTTTTGGGGGACCAACCCATGATACCCAGCTCTTCTGTCGACCAAATTATTCGCGCATATCGATCATCCGCAAAAGGAATTGTTCTTCCTGTTTACCAGCAAAGGAGAGGCCACCCTATCCTTATCGATGTCACATACCGCCAGGAAGTGGCGAATCTAAATCCGGAAATCGGACTGAGGGAGCTCATTCACAACCACCCGGAGGATATTCTGGAGGTGGATTTGGATTCTCCCTCCATACTTGAAGATATCGATACACCCGAAGACTATAAAAATCTCAAAAACTAGAACTCAAAGCACTCTCGTGAAAACTAAAACAGTAAGCGGTTTCATTTTTTATCATACCAAGTACAAGGATCTTATTTTTAACTAAAGTTTATGCAGGAGAGATCATGAAAAAAATATTAATATTTATCCTTGTTTTCGCCCTTGTTCACGTAGCAGGATTTTCCAAGCCTCCTGATAATACAGAGGAAATCCTTGATGTATTGGCCAAACAAAAAACAGCCTGGAATCAAGGAGATATCGAGGGTTTCATGATGTACTACTGGCATTCAGAGGACTTCACCTTCCAGTCCGGAAACAACAGAATCTCGGGATGGGACGCTCTCCTCGCTCGCTACAAAAAGAACTACTCCGGTGAAAACATGGGAACTCTGGATTTTACGGACATTGTGGTCAAAGCTCTCTCAGAAAAGTCAGCGCTCGTTATAGGGCGGTGGGAGGTCAAACGAAAGGATGAAATCCTCGGAGGATTATTCACACTCGTTATCCAGCACAAGCCTGAAGGCTGGCGCATCATTCACGATCATACTTCATCATAACTGCATGCAATAAGAAGCCAGCTGCAGGTAAAATTTGTTGGAATACCCAATACTTAAGTTGACCGGTGTTGTCAAGTCAAGTTGATTCAGTCCCATGAAAAATGTCGTGAAATGTATATATTTCACGCCGTTTTTGATTATCCTTGGAAGAAATAAAAATGTCTCATAATAATTAACCTGGATTATTCATAAATTGTTCCGACACTGACATTATTTTCTTTTTTATCATGCCGTTTAGTCAATACTTGAACACGACCTTGTTCTTCCCGTTTTCGTCAGTTATCTTGAATTTTATGTCGGAACTCTTTACCCTCCGGGCGGGCCGATTTCACTCACAGAAGCGAAGCTTCGCTGGCATGTACTCCAAGGATTTGCGGTGGAGACCACGGCTGCATCCCTTACGCCTCGCATCTCAAGCAAACTTGGCCCGTGAATAATCCAGGTTTGAAGAGGGGAGTCCAATTCATACGTTCTCGAGGACACAGGCCAGCTCCAGGGCCCTGGTTCGGACATCGAAACCGAAAGCGCATCGGACGGTGCAGGCGGCGCAGTCCCTGCAGGCCAATCCGGCTGAACTCCAGCCGCTCAGCGTCTCCAAGGCTTTGTCCGGTTTTTTATGGCCAAAGGCATACATATAGGCACGCATGAGTCCGGGGATTTCGAGTCCGGCCGGACATTGGGCCTGACACTGCCGGCACTGCTGACAGAACAGCCCCGTAAGTCCAAGACCTGTTTCAAGTTTGAGGTCGCGGTTTTCTTCCGGTGTCAGGTTCAGATCCTCCATGACCGAAAGGTCCTCCCGCATCTCCT
>JAGLRY010000381.1 GCA_023135995.1 Candidatus Aminicenantota bacterium
CCGAAGGGTAAAAGATGCTGACAATTAGAATGCTAAGTGTTTTTTAAATATAAATGTGTCAGCAGCTTTTATGAATAATTCAGGTTAAAATGGAGGAATTATGAAGAGATGGACTTTAGGCTTTTTAATCTTTGGATTATGTGTATTTGTCTCATGCGGAAAACAAAATAGTGAAGCTCAGGAAGCCGAAGCTGCACGAGCCGAGAGAGTCACCTTGCCCGACATCGACATCTCTCAATCCCCAAATGGCATAGTCACTCTGCCCGAGAATGTACCCCAGTTGTTCAGGGATGTGTTCGTTAAATACACCAAGATCTATGCGCCTAATGGAAAGCCGATCCATATCCTCGCCCAGGACGGATGGACCGATGACCAGATCAAAAAAGGCAGGAATGTCCTCGAGTTTATCCTGACGGATTTTCCAGGGTCTGAGTATGGAAAGGACAAGTCCGCAATCGCCAATGCTATGGCAGACCGAAAGGCGACGATGGTCTTTTTTAACACTGAACCCGATCTTCGCGAAGCGTTTCGAGGTCCTCTTAGAGGTGCTACGGATCTGAGCATGCAGGACCTAAGAGCTAATGAGAATCCCGCTGAGGGAGACGAAGATTACATGAACCATATCACGCGGGATGCCTCGTTCGAAGAGATCTGGCATCTCGTCCATGACAATGGCGTAAAACAAGTCCTTCCGGAAATGATCGCAGAGATGCGAAAGGCCAATGACGCTGCAGAAAAAAAGGGATGGCGGGGATGGCCTGATGACGAACCCGATGAACATCCCAATGAATATGTGGGTGTCCTCCTCGATAACTACTACGATCTATGGATGGTGAGACCAAAACTTTACGAAGGTAGAGACATCGCCCCGGAAGATGTGCCGGAAGGACAGTCACATTTTGGCCGGTATTTTGCTGCCAGCCGCGCAAGGATGAAAGAGCACGACCCGACCGGGTACGCTTTGATGCAGAAGTTTTTCTCTTCTTTCCTGACGTATACGCCGGAATTGCCCGAGTACTTTAAAGGGACCTTTTCCTTAACATTTGATGAATCGCTGGTCTATACCTACAAATCACAGCATCTGGTGAACGTGACGTTAACAGGCACCAACAATGCCAATCTGACAGGAAATGCCTATGACAATGTTTTGACGGGAAACGATGGCGATAACATCTTGATCGGAGGCGCTGGGAATGATACGCTCGAAGGCGGCAAGGGAAAAGACACGGCTGTGTTTTCAGGCCCCCGATCAGAGTACATCATCAAGATCCACAACGGAGACTCCAAAGTTACTGATAATAAGCCGGACCGTGATGGCGAGGATTCCCTCAAAAACATCGAAGTCTTAAAATTTAGCGACGAAATCGTTGAAATTTAAGAAATGGTGTCTGTTTTCTTTAAGTTGAAGCTTTGATTTTTAGAACTGAGAGAGGTCAGCGATATTGAGTTCGTAGAGCTTCATTTCTCGAGGGATTCCAGTTGCCACATCCCAGCCCATCATCTCGTAGTAGTAATCCAAAGCCTTCTCGAACTCCTCTTTGTCCAGTTTCACGCCGGTCAGGGAACCTGTGGTCAGGGGTTCAAAAAGCCTCTCCGGCAGGGCATCATCCTTGCGGTCAAATCCCTCCTGCGTGTTATACACACGGGCCAGAGTTGTCGTTCTTTCTCCGAGTTTCATCAACTCAAATAGGCTTGTCTCCCAACCTGTGGCCGCATTGACCATATCAACCATATGATTCAAACGGAAGAGCCTTGCAGGACCTGCCGTAAAGAAACAGAGGCACAGCGAGTTGAGCACGGAATAGATGTGTTGATTATAGACGAACCAGCGCGCCTTGTAGGGGCTCAAATCCCGCGGAGGAACCCCCTTCAGGATGCCGAGGGGATAGAGGTCAGGAACGGCCCATCTCCCCTCCTCAAAGGGCATATCATGGGCCGCTTCAATATGGTCGGCTCCGGTGGGTGAAAGAGCAAAAGCAAAACCGATGTTATTCTTTCCTCGAGGCTCGTGCATGGCAAAACTCTGTTTTTTCACAGCGCAGACAAAACGTTCTGCCCCGTTTCCCAAGGTTTTGGCAACCCGATAGCTGCCTTCAGCTAGAATTGCGCCAAACCCCTCTTTGAAGGCGATCTTCTCGATCATTGTCAGTGCCGCGTCTCCGTTCCCGAAACGCAGGTCGATCCCATCGGTATCTTCTTTTGTGAGGAGTCCATTCTCATAACACTCCATAGCAAAGGCGATGGTCATCCCGCAATCGATAGAATCGAGCGTGTACTTATTACACAGCTCACTGGCCTTAGCGATCACTTCGATATCATTCACAAGCATATTCGGCCCGAAGGCTCCGGAGGTTTCATACTGGGGACCTCCATAGACAGGATCGATATCATATTTTCCTCCTGCGGCGATGGGCTTGCACCTCACAGGACAGGCAAAACACGTGTACTGTCCATCAAAAACTGTGTCTTTGAGCTTCTCGAAGGTGACATCTTCCACCTTATCAAAGGCTCCGCCCTGGAAGTTTTTTGTTGGCAAAACACCGTCAGAATCCATATCTTCCATATCCCAGGCCAAGGTGCCCCCATAGCTCAATATCTCACACACGGAGTGATCTTTCCTGTTCTTTGCGAAAAAGGCAGAAAGTTTCCTCACTTTCTCCTTGTCATGAAGCTCGATGGGTAATTTTCCCCTCACGGCTACAGCTTTGATGTTTTTCGACCCCATAACAGCACCCATACCAGATCTGCCGGCCGTGTGCCTGAGATCATGCACAACACAGGCATAGCGGACCTGATTTTCCCCTCCTTGCCCGATGGTTATTGTCTGGATCTTGTCATCACCCAACTCCTCACGGATCTTGTGCTGGGCATAACCCGAATCCTTGCCCCAGAGGTCAGAGGCATCCTTGAACTCCACTTTCCTATCTGATATCCAGAGATAGACCGGTTTGGGGGCTTTGCCCTTGATCACAGCTGCATCGAATCCTGCTTTTTTAAACTCCACAGAGAAAAATCCTCCGGCTTCAGCCTCGCCGAATCCCTCACTCAAAGGAGATTTGGCGGCCAGCGTAATACGATTCGCCCCAGGCAGTGCAGCCCCTGTTAGCACTGATGTGGTGATTACAAAGATATTATCAGGACCTAAGGGGTCAACACCGCTCTCCATCTCCGTCAACAAGAAAAAAGAGGCCATGGCACTGCCTCCCATAAACGTCCTGTAGAAGTATTCGTCTTTTTCTTCGACCTCATAGGTCAAATCATTGAGGTTGATTTTTAATATCTTGCCGTGGTATCCAGCTGCCATTTTTAGTCCTCCTCTCAATAAGCACCTTTTAGTGGGCTTCTAGAATGTTTGTTTCTATCGTTCTAACACAGCTTTTAAAGCTTCGAGGAAACGATGCACATTCTCCTCTCTGGCAGTATGGCCCATCAATCCGATCCGCCAAATCTTGCCGGCGAGAGGACCCAATCCCGCACCGATCTCGATCTTGTGATCTGTACGCAGTTTCCCCCGAACTTCTCCATCATTGGCACCATCTGGAATATGGATGGAGTTCAACATGGGGAGCCGGTACTCAGGATCGACGAGCATTTTTATCCCCAGTTCTTCAAGACCCTCCACCAACAATTTATGATATCTGTAGTGTCGCTCAAAAACACTCTCCAGCCCCTCTTCCACGATGAGATAGAGCGCTTGGTACAATCCATAGATCATATTGATGGGTGCTGTATGATGGTAAACCCTGGACTGACCCTCCCAGTACTTTGTCAGCATAGACACATCCAGATACCAATTGGGCACTTTTGTTTTCCGGTTGAGGATAACCTCTAACGCATTTTCACTGAAAGACACAGGCGCCAGACCTGGTGGACATGAAAGGCACTTTTGAGTCCCGCTGTAAAGAGCGTCCACACCCCAATCATCCGTGGCGACCTTCATTCCCCCAAGACTCGTCACCGTATCCAGTAAAAAGAGGGAATCTGTACCCTTAAGCAGTTCTCCAATTTCCTGAGCAGGATTTCTCACGCCCG
>JAGLRY010000382.1 GCA_023135995.1 Candidatus Aminicenantota bacterium
GAGTTGAACGTGCCTGCAGATGTTATGGCTTCTGCTGATTCGTCTGTGATCCGACAATTACTTATGCCTCGCTACGCTGATTTCTGCATTGATTTTACAACAAATGAGATGGTCATCATGTATACAGGTCGAAGCCGGGAGGCCGAAAAGATCACAAATCGCAACTGGCCTGAAATCCTCATTGCGCCTCAAGTCCAATACGGACATTCCGATCCCAATGCCGATCCTTGTGGTTATCGGACCTTGCTCTGTTGGCAATTGGCAGAGCAATATTACCACCGCACGGGCCTTTACGATCTGCTGGTTCAATCTCGACCACTTAAAAATATCCGGCCCAAAGAAGTTGACCTTTTGGCTTTACTGGAGTCGGGCGAACTGGATTATATCTTTATTTATCGCAGTGTAGCAGAACAACATCATGGGCTTTATCTCATACTTCCCGATGAGATCAACCTGAAAAATGCAGATCTATCTGGTTATTATCAGGAGGCTTGGGTTGAGCTTGAAGGTGCCGTGCCCGGCGAGAAGATCATCCACAAAGGAGCCCCCATGATTTATGGAATAACGATTCCGAAATCAGCCAGGTCTCCGGAATGGGCGGCTCGATTCGTAGCCTTTGTTCTTGGTCCGGACGGCCAACGGATCATGAAAGACAACGCTCAACCGCTGATAGTACCCGCAAGGGTTGATCATTTTGATGCATTACCTGAGCTTCTGAAACCGCTGGTCCAAAATTAGAATCATGAAGGTTAAAGTTCTTTTTTCCGTTTTGGGAACGCTTTTGATCCTGTTTATCGTAGTTCCCATTTTCAGGATGGTGATAGCTGTTGATCCAGCTACTTTGGCTAAAACAGCTGTTGAAAGGGAAGTTATTGGTTCTGTTTTGCTTACACTCCGAGCTTCTCTGTGGGCGACTCTTACAGCATTCTTCCTAGGAATTCCCTTGGCCTATGTGCTGGCTCGATCACATTTCTTTGGTAAGAAAATCATCGAAGGATTGATCGATATACCGGTAATCATCCCCCATACCGCGGCCGGGATTGCGCTTTTAATGGTGTGGGGTAGGCACTCGCTGTTCACCCGCTGGACGGGGATTTCTCTTGTAGGAACTGAGGCCGCTATCTCTCTAGCCATGTTCTTTGTATCCGTGCCTTTTCTCATTAACAGTGCCAAGGAAGCTTTCAAGTTTATTGACGTGCGCTTTGAAAAGACTGCGATTTCTCTTGGCGCTTCCCCTTGGAAGGCGTTCACCAGCGTGAGCCTTCCCATGGCAAAAAAGGCCATTATTTCGGGTGGAATCCTGATGTGGGCCAGGGGGATCTCTGAATTCGGGGCCGTTGTCGTTCTTGCATATCATCCCATGACAGCTTCTGTATTGATCTTTGAACGGTTTCAGAATTTCGGGCTAAAATATGCAGTGCCTGTAACAGTTCTGCTGATAATAATCAGCCTCGTGGTGTTCACCATCCTTCGCATTCTGGAGGATCGGCAATGATAAGGCTCGAAAACATACAGAAAAGGTACCAAGATTTTGAGATTAAGAGCATAAACCTAGAGGTTAAGAAAGGCGAATATTTTATAATATTGGGACCCAGTGGCTCAGGGAAAACTTTATTGCTGGAGATGATCGCCGGGCTGGTCAAATCCGATTCCGGGAACATAAAGGGGATCGAACATACACGATTCGGTCTTATCTACCAGGATTATATGCTTTTTCCCCACTTGAATGTGGCTCAGAATATCGGCTATGGATTGAGTATTCAAAGGAAGAGTAAGAATGAAATAAATACCGCGGTCGAGAATACCTCAAAGGAATTGGGGATATACCACCTGCTTCACCGATCGGTGAATAACCTTTCCGGGGGAGAAAAACAGAGGGTTGCGATCGCTCGTGCCATGATCCTGAAACCTGAGGTATATCTATTTGATGAACCCACTGCCGCCTTGGATTTGAGTACCAGAATCCAAATCCAAAGGCTGTTTATGCAGTTACATAAGGAACTCCACCCCACAATCATCCATGTCACACATGATTTTGATGAAGCTCTGGCTCTGGGCGATAAGATTGGACTTCTGTTGAATGGAGACTTAATCCAGTTAGATACGCCTGAGGAGGTTTTCAGGAATCCAGCCACCAAAGCCGCTGCGGAGTTTTTGGGTTATAAAAATGTGTTTTCGGGGAGGATCCGGAATAACCGAATAAAAATCGATGGGATTGAGATCACAACCTTGGTTTCGCAGTCTGATCTAGCGTATATCGCCATCCAGTCAAACGATATAATCCTCTCCAAGAAAAAGATCCTGTCATCTGCCCGGAATTCTTTCTTTGGCAAGGTTATCAAAGTGATTCAGCGTGGAAGCTATGTGGAGGTTGTTCTGGATGCGGGAATCCTGCTGTATGTGGACATCACCTACCATTCTTGTCAAGAGATGGGAGTGGAACCAGGAAGCCGTCTCTGGGTGACATTTAAAACATCTGCGGTTAAAGTATTTGAACACTGAAGGAAGGGATAATGATAACGATCGAAGAAGCACAAGAAATCCTTAGTGCCGTACCTGTCAAGCCTGCCGTAGAAAAGGAATCAATCCATCAAGCCTTGAGTAAGGCAAACGGGTTGATCTGTATACCAAGGGGAGTAGCCGAGATTTTGGGCGGGAGAAGGATAGATGTTCGACGGATATAATAGACTCATTACTTATCTGAGGATTTCGGTCACTGATCGTTGTAACCTGCGATGTATCTACTGTATGCCACCACAAGGTGTTTTACTGAGAGAAAAGACTCATTTTCTTTCTTATGAAGACATCATCAAGATTGTTCGTGTGGCCGCCGGCCTTGGAATCTCGAAAGTCCGCATAACCGGTGGAGAGCCACTTGTCAGGAAAGATATAGGCCAACTCATCCAAAGAATAAAGGCTGTTCAGGGAGTGCGAGAGGTTGCCATCACGACCAATGGTGTTCTACTGGTTAGCCAGGCTTTTGAACTCAAGCGATCCGGTCTGGACAGAATCAATGTTTCACTGGATACTCTTGACCCCCATAAGTATCGTTTTTTAACCAGAGGAGGAGATCTGAACCGGGTTTTAAAAGGCATCCAAGCGATCCAAAATGCTGGATTTGAAAATACCAAAATTAACATGGTCGTGATCCCCGGCTTCAACGACAATGAGATGAATGTGATTGCACAATTCTGCCGGAGCCAGGGATTACAACTTCAACGGATTAACCATTATTCGTTGTACGAACTTTCCGAAACCGGGCAGAGGTATGAAGCGGAAAGACCGTTATCCTGCGAAAAGTGCAATCGTATCCGCCTGACTGCCGATGGAAAATTGAAACCTTGTCTCTTTTCCGATATTGAATTTCCCGTCGATTTTAATGATATAGCCGCCAGTCTGCACAAGGCGATTAATCATAAACCTGAAAAGGGTCTGGAGTGCACAGTCAGAGGCAACTGGGAAATAGGAGGGTAGTATGAAACTCACACATGTCACATCTTCCGGAGATGCTAGTATGATGGACATCAGTCGCAAGGATGTCGTATGCCGTGAGGCAGTGGCGGTCGGGATGATCCATCTTCAACCGAGTACTATCGAACTGGTCAAACAAAACCAACTCAAAAAGGGAGATGTACTGTCCGTAGCAAGAGTCGCCGCTGTTCAGGGAGCAAAGAAAACACCGGAACTAATACCGCTCTGCCACAGTCTTATCCTCGATCATGTTGATGTAAAACTGTCTGTAAAAACTGATGGTGTTAAAATAGAGTGCCGAGCAATCTGTCATGGCCGAACCGGTGTCGAAATGGAAGCTCTTACTGCGGTTGCGGTTGCAGCTCTAACGATTTACGATATGTGCAAGGCTGTGGATAAGAACATCGTGATTGGTGAAATATCCTTGAGGGAGAAAATCAAGCATGAAGTTCACCGTTGAGGCTGTGTGTGTTTCAAGTGAAAAGGGAATTCAAAAAAACGAGGTTGATCAGGTCCGTCTGATCAAAGATTTCGGGATTGAAAATGATGCGCACTCAGGAAAAGGCCATCGCCAGGTTTCCTTTCTGCCAGGGGAAGCTATCGATGGAATGAAAGCTGAAGGACTGAACCTGAAGCCCGGTGCGTTTGGTGAAAACCTTGTTACTCGCGGGATAGATTGGTCTGAAGTTGAAATCGGAGGAGAAATCCACATAGGCGAGACTGAGTTGCTCATCACCCAAAAGGGCAAAGAATGTCACTCACGCTGCGCCATTTACTACCAGGCAGGGCGTTGTATCATGCCTGAAATGGGAATATTTGCCAGAGTTGTAAAAGGAGGAATCATCCATGCTGGAAGTAGCGGTGATTACCGTGTCCGATAGGGCTCACCGGGGGGAATATCAGGACCTCTCTGGACCAAAGATCAAAGAGCTCATCCAGGAAAGTGATCTTTCAGTTGCTGTGACATTGACTGTTGTCCCAGATAAAAGGGAGGCCATTCGTTCAGAGATCATTAAAAACTTGGGTAAAGATTATATCTTTACAACAGGTGGTACGGGAATTTCATCTCGGGATATAACCCCTGATGTGACCAAAGAAATCTGTGAAAAAGAACTTCCCGGTATCAGCGAATTCCTGAGGAGGGAATCGTACAATGAAACTCCCTATGCGATCTTATCACGCGCGTACAGCGGCATGAAAGGTAAGACCATAATCGTCAATTTTCCCGGCTCGGTCAAAGCGGTCACCTTGTGTATGAGCCTGATGCTTCCTATCATGGAACA
>JAGLRY010000383.1 GCA_023135995.1 Candidatus Aminicenantota bacterium
GGGACATTGAGGAGATTTATAATTATTTTGGTGGCAATTGTTTTAGTATTTGAAATAACATTTGGATTGGAAGGAGTTGATATGACAGAGAAAGATAGACGCATTGATTATATTGAACTTCCGACTGATGATCTAATTGAGGCCAAGCGTTTTTATGGAGCAGTATTTGGCTGGAAGTTTGTCGACTATGGCCCAGAATATACTAGCTTTAATGATGGAAGACTGGATGGAGGTTTTAGAAAAGAACCTATTGTTCAAAGAGGTGGTCCTCTAATCATTATTTATTCCATTAACCTGGAGCTCATAAAAGATAAAGTAAAATCAGCAGGGGGAACAATTGTAAAAGATATATTTGAGTTTCCAGGAGGACGACGTTTTCATTTTACAGATCCAAGTGGTAACGAATTAGCAATCTGGTCAGATAAATAAGACACTTGTTTATCAATTGTAATACCAGATGGTAAAGCCTTGACTCTCTATGAGAGGCAAGCTGATGGGTCTTGGAAAATTGTTTATGATTGCATCAATTCTAATGCGTCTCCAACCTAAGAAAAGTAGTAAAAGGCAAAAATAAATAAGCAAACTTACGTCGTTTTGTTTTGCCCTCCCGGAGGGCCGAGGGGGCTTTCCTCACATCCTTCTTTTTCCACCGTATAGATAATTCCTGAGATCTTCCATCCCTTTGGAGTTTTGATCAAATTGAACGCATCCACACCACAATGAGAGAATTTTCCCTCTCTGTGAAAATCGTATTTCGTCCATAGGACTGCGATCTCTTTGTGAATCAGTATTTTCGGATCCCACATCCTCTCGAGCATCCTCTCATTGGAGGAGATGAGGTTGTTTATGATCTGCAGGTGGGGTGTGACCTTGATCCTTTTTTCCCCTCCCTCTTCCCGTACGGAAAAAACGACACCTTCAGGCAGAAGGATATTGCGGGCCAAATCCGCATCCTGGATTTCCAGGGCCTCAAAGAATTGTTCCACCGCAGCGATCACTGATTTTTCCTCAGGATGTGGAGATGTGCAGGATAATTGAGTTCCGATCACGGTCACTATCATTAAAAGGATGAAGAATCTATTCCCTTTGAAGGATCTGAATTTCATATTGCCTCCATTTGCTTAATTAAGAAACCCTCTTGAATTGACATAATTAAATCTTACTCTGGTAATCCCTGTCAACAGAAATATCGGCCATGATAGTTGAAGGTGAATGAGACTTATTCCATCGGATGAACCAGCATAAATCCATTTGACTTTCTGTCAATACAAAATCGGTTCTTTATCTTCTGAAAAGACAAAAGAAATTATTGAGGGAATAAAGCTGCTGGTTGATCCATTGCCAGACCCGAGGTCTTAAAGTTGAGGTAACTCGGCTTATACAATCGAGATAACCTTGTCATTCATAGCGAATGGAATCGACCGGATTGGCCAGGGCGGTTTTGATGACCTGGTAGCTTATGGTAAGCAGGGCGGCAACAAAAGTGAAAGTGACCGTAGCCACAACCACCCCCGCATCCAACTTTGTCCGGTACACAAAAAGATTCAGGAACATTCTCGTGGCAAAATATGCTACAGGAACCGCGATCATATTGGCCACCAGAATGATCCTCATGAACCTCTTCGAAAGCAGGAACATCACTCCTGCTGTGGATGCTCCCAGAACCTTGCGGATGCCGATCTCCTTTTTTCTCTGCTCCATAAGGAGCGAGGCAAGGCCGAACAGTCCCAGACAGGAAATGAACACCGCCAAAAAAGCAAAACTGTTAAAGATGTGATTCATGATCTTTAAAGGGAGATAAATCATCTCAAACCACTCATCAAGGAAGTGGTATTCGAAGGGAAAAGCCGGTGAAGTCTCGTTAAAAACCTTCTCGATATAGGCCAGGCTGCCCTGAATATCCACGGGGCTTATCTTGATCATAAGGTCGTAATACCAGCTTGGCCGGATCCCCATGACCATCGGCGTGATCTCGAAGATCAGCGGTTTATGGTTAAAATTCTTGACAACACCGATGATCCTTCCCTCCCGGCCGGCCAGAACAACTTGCTTTCCGATCGGGTCCGTCATTCCCATAAAACGGACTGCCGATTCATTGACTACATAGGCCTCTGTGGCATCTGTCGGGTATTCCTCCGAGAAATCCCTGCCCTGCACGATCTCCAGATTGAATGTCTCCGCATAATCATGGTCGACATACAGAAAATTCAATTCCACTTCTTTATCCGTATCCATGCCCTCCCACTCAAAATCATTGACATTGAATAGAAAGTGGGGAGGAGCCGATGCATAAGTGACATTGAGGATACGCGGGTCGCGCAGCAATCTCTCTTTAAAGGTCCTATGGGCGTCTCTTAACTCGTCATTCACCTGGATGTGTACGATCTGTTCTCGGGAGAATCCGAGCTCAGTGTTTCGGATGAATTGCATTTGTTTATAAGCGACCAAGGTTAGGATGATCAACATCGCAGAGACTGAAAACTGGCTAACGACAAGGATCGCTCTAAACAGGGAGCCTTTTTGTCCTCTGCTGATGTCTTTTTTCAAGACCTTGGCAGGCTGGAAGGCAGAGAGGAAAAAAGCCGGATAACTTCCCGCAATTAAGCCGGCCAAAATAGCCGTAACGCCGAGAGACAGGTATATAAACATATTCCCGGAACCCAACAGAGACATCTCTTTGCCCTGAAGCCTGTTGAACGTGGGAAGGATGAGGTCAACCAGAGTGATCGCCAAAAAGAATGATATCAAGGAGAGGAACACGGATTCTCCCAGGAACTGCTTGATGATATCCGCCCGTTTAGCTCCTACGACTTTCCGCATACCCACTTCAAGAGCCCGAATGCCGGATCGAGCTGTAGTGATATTCATGAAGTTTACGCAGGCAATGGCAAGGATCATAACCGCGATCAGGGCAAAAATAAGAACGAACCTTCTGTCGCTGCGGCCTCCCTGTGCGATGTTCAAGTGGGCCTCTTTTACAGGCTGAAGGGAGATGACATAATCATCCTCGGGATGATATCTCTGGATGGTGCCGGCGATTTTTTGGCTGACGTCCTTAACGGAAACGCCTTCCTGGAGCAGAACGTAAGCAGCGGCCTCGCGCCACCAGGAAGAGAGTCTTTCGTTGTCATAAAGCTGGAGTGAGGCCATAAAATCAAACTGAAGGTGGGAATTGTAGGGCACCTTCTTTATGATTCCAGTCACCTCGAGGTCGCGCGTGTTATTCCAGCGGAGAACCTTTCCCATCGGATTCTCATCGCCAAAATACTTGTGTGCCGCCTCTTGTGTGATCACCACAGAGTTTGGATCGGTCAAGACCGTCTTGGGGTTTCCTGCCGTAAAATCATAGGAGAACATGGAGAAAAAAGAGGGATCTGTCAGGAAAAAGCTCTGTTCATAGAAGGTGATGTCTCTGTGCCGTATAGCACTGGGGTAACCGCGGGTTCGAACACGTGTTACTTCGACAATCTCAGGATACTCATCCTTCAGGATCTGGGGAAGAATATAGGGGGCGCTGGGTATTCCCGGGTCACCCGCTTTCCTGAGGATAATGCGGCAGAGACGGTCGCTGTGGGTGTGGTATGTGTCATAATTGAGTTCGTCGTAGACCCAGAGGAAGATCAAGATGAAGCATGCCATCCCAACGGTGAGGCCTGCGATATTGATGAGAGAATACCCCTTGTATCTTCGGATGTTCCTGAATGCGATCTTGATGTAATTTTTAAACATGGCTGCTTCTCTCTTAGAGCACTTCTTTTTAATTCACTATCAGAAATTCATTATTGATACCGCAGTGATTTTACAGGATCCGAAAGCGCGGCTTTAAAAGCCTGGAAGCTGACCGTTAGAATGGAGATAGCAAAAGCCAAGATCGCCGCCACTATGAAGGTCGGGATCCCTATAACGGTTCGGTGGGCGAACCCATCAAGCCATCTCTCCATGATGTAAAAAGCCACCGGCCAGGCGATCACGTTGGCGATCAATACCCATTTGGCGAATTCTTTGGACAGCAGGATCACAATGCCGAAGGCTTGAGCTCCCAACACTTTCCGGATCCCGATTTCTCGAGTGCGGAGTTCTGTTGTGAACGAAGCCAGAGCGAACAATCCTAAACAAGCGATAACTATAGCGAGGATTGTGAACACGCCGAAAACTCTCCCCATCTGTTCCTCAGCGTGGTAAAGTTTGTCCAGCTCATCATCCAGGAAGAAAAAGTCAAAGGAGCGGTTGGGGACCACTTCCTCCCAAGTCGATCTCAAAAAGCCGATTGTTTGTTGAAGATCAGCCGCACTGGTCCTAACGGCAACGTAACGCATGCGGTTGTTCATCTGTCCCGGATTCCGCGGCATCTCCAGCACAAAAGGTGTGATCGGCTGAGACAGCGAAGCGTAATTGAAATCCTTCACTACCCCAACCACTTTCAGCATGAGATCATTCTGTTGCCTGAGTCTCTTGCCCAGGGCTTCCTCCGGGGACCAACCGAAGCGCTTGGAGGCGGATTCATTGATAATGATCCCCTCTGTGATGTCGGTGGGGAACTCCTTTGAAAAACTCCGGCCGGACACCATCTCCATATCGAAAGTTTCAATAAAATCATGCGTGACCACCAATAGGGGGATCTGCTGCATGTTGGATTCGCTGGTTCCTTCGGGGATAAAGGAACCTGTCTGATATTTGGCGCCGAGGACATCTTCCATGGCCGCAACTTGAGAGATATGCGGGTCCTGAAGGATCCGCTCTCTGAATCTCTCGTACCATCTTGCGAGAGCAGTGCCATAGGCTGGCAGCATCACGATCTGATCCTTGTTAAATCCGAGCTTAGTGTTCCGCAGGTAATTGAGCTGTTGAAAACAGATGATCGTTCCGATGATCAAAACGATGGATATCGCGAATTGGACAACCACAAGGACTTTGCGGAACGCAGAGCTTTTTCCACCTCTCTCGAGTGTCCCTTTCATAACTTTCACCGGGTCGAATCCGGAGAGGAAGAAGGCGGGGTAGATTCCTGATAAGATCCCGACTGTGAGTGTGATGACAATCAGTCCGGCCAATAGACTCCCGCCGGTGAAGTAATCGGTGGACAAAATCTTTCCGGAAAAGGCGTTGAAGGCGGGAAGAACGATCTCGATGATCAAGACGGATAATACAGCGGCTATAACGCAAAGGATCATCGATTCTCCAAGGAACTGCTTGATGAGCTGGGTCCGGTAAGCCCCCAGGACTTTCCGCATTCCTACCTCCCGGCCGCGATTGGCCGAGCGGGCAGTGGCGAGGTTCATAAAGTTGATGCATGCGATGAGCAAAACAAAGACCGCTATAGCCGAGAAGATGTAGATATACGAGATGTCGCTGTTGGGATTGATCTCATAATCCAGATGAGAAAATAGATGAATGTCCTTGAGCGGCTGCAGTTTGACCACAACTTTGTTTTTAATGGAATCTGGGAAATATTTCTGAACGAGAGCTGGAAATTGTGCTTGTAGAGAATCAGCAGAAACGCCATCCCTGAGAAGAATGTAGGTCCAGCAGGGATTCCAGTACCAATTTTGAGGTAGATTACCGCCGAACAATCGCCTGAGCGTGGCAAACGATCCCAAAAAATCAAATTGGAAATGCGAGTTTGGAGGAACATCTTTGATCACTCCCGTAACTCTCAAGTTCACTCCGTTTTGCCATCGCAGTGTTTTGCCCATCGGGTCTTCGTCCTCGAAATATTTTTCTGCCATCGCTTCTGTGATCACGATGGTATTGGGCTCTTCCAGGGCCTTCTTTGGATCACCCTCGATCATTTCGAAGCTGAACACCTGAAACACGGCAGAATCGGCAAAAAAGAAACGCGGTTCGTTAAATAGCTTTTCGTCCGAAGTGCCGTACTGCACGGACATCGTCGGCAGTTGAAAATTGAAGAACCTGACGCTGGCCTCTACAGCATCGGGATATTCAAGCGGTAAGGTGTCCCCAGTGGGGAAGGGCATGCTAGAGGATTCTTCGCCGACTCCCTCCAGCCGGACTTCCTCGATCACGCGGTAAATCCGGTCGGCATTCTCATGGTAACGGTCATAACTGAGTTCATCCTGGATATAGAGTAGTATCAGGAGGCAGCACGCCATCCCAATAGCCAAGCCGACGATATTTATGAGTGAATAGCCTTTGTGTTTGAATATATTTCTCAATGCGATCTTTAGATAATTGTTAAACATCTCCAACTCCGTACGATTTGGTTAGCAGTATCATGTCTTTCATTGTAAACATCAAGTTTTTAATAGTAAACATCATGTTTTTGTCTGCAAACATCATGCCAATTGCTCCTGACCTGGTATTTGTCTGATAATACGCTTGGCTCTGCACGCTTAGGGAACAACACGTGTTCGAATTCGAACAAGAAAGCCAATCTGGTTGGATGATCTAGTTCTATTCCTTTCCGCAATACTCTCGGTAGCATTCCCTGAAGATTTGACTCTATTCCGGAAAATCATTATTCTATTTACAACAAAGTGTGGGGAACAATGGCAATATGGAGCTCTAAACGCCTTCCCGAAAGATTCTGACGTATATAGAAGGATCAATGAGTGACAAAGACAAATCAAAAAAACAACTCATTGAAGAATTGATCGTCGTGCATCGAAGGATTGCAGATTTAGAGAAGTTAGAAAAAAAACGAGTCGAAGAAAGCTTAAAAGAAACGGAGATCAGGCTGAAGGGCATCCTCTCGTCCATGGTAGATCTTGTCTTTGCCCTCGATAAAGAGGGGAGATTCATATTTTATCATGCTCCTAAAGCGGAGGATTTGTATTTGGCCCCAAAAGAGTTTGTTGGAAAAAAACACACAGAAGTTTTGCCTCCCAATGTGATTGAACCGATTGAGGATGCCTTCAGAATGAATAAAATCGGGGAAACTTCCGAATTTGAATATTGGCTTGAGATGAAGGGTGCAAAAAAGTGGTTTTTTGCCAAGCTTTCCCCCTTATTCCTCGATGGGAAATTTGCAGGTTCTTTAGCTGTGATACGGGACATCACTGAACGAAAAAATACGCAGGAAGAATTAAGAGAATACCGAGAACACCTCGAAGATCTGGTCAAAAAGCGCACTGCCAGACTGGAAATGGCCAATGAGCAACTTATGATAGAGATCAACAAGCGTAAGAGAGTCGAGTTGGCGCTCACGACGTCTGAATCAAAACTACGCAAACAAAAATCCGCCCTCGAGCAAAAGAATATCGCTCTTGGCGAGATCATAGCCCAGATCGAGATAGAGAAAAGAAAGATCAAAGAGGATATTCTGACGAATGCGAATATTGTTTTGTCCCCGATCTTAGACAAGCTTAAAGCTGGAGAATCGACACAGAAAGATGTGGTCCTTTTCCAGCATCATATCAAAGGACTCACTTCATCATACGGCACTAGAATCACGGATAAAGATCTGTTTTTGACGCCCAAAGAGATCGAAGTCTGCAATCTTGTTAAAGCGGGATTTGCAAACAAAGATATTTCTCGTTTCTTGAATATCTCGCGCCAAACTGTGGAGGGCCACCGGAAAAGAATAAGGCGTAAACTGGGGATATCAAACAAAAACATCAACTTGATAACATACCTCCGGGAATTGTAAGTAGTAATTCTCATACTCTTCTAGTGGGCATTTATAATACCCATTATGCACCCATTAATAACCCATTGTTAAATTTGTGTTTAGATATTATCTTATTTAATTGCAGGGATAAAAGTTTTTTGAAGTGTTGGGTAGGAGGGATATTGCCGGCTGTTGTCAGCAAAAGGGGGGTTAATGGTGGGAACCATTATGTAGGAGCTCTCTCCAGCCGGCGCGAAAGAGCCACCCCTATTATAGAAGAACTGCAAAATTTGTCAAGATAAAAACGTAGCCTCGCCAACGTTTGTTTAATTCCAAATTTTATTGTTCGTCTATTCCTGTAAAATTTTTTATGAACCTTTTTTACTAATATTTCGTAATAATAATTAGCATGGATTATTCACGGACCGAGGTTGCAGTAGCG
>JAGLRY010000384.1 GCA_023135995.1 Candidatus Aminicenantota bacterium
GTAAAAGATGCTGACAATATAATATTAACTGTTTTTTAAATCTAAATGTGTCAGCAGCTTTTATGAATAATTCAGGCTAGGAGATAGAAATATGAAGATTGTAACCCGTTCCGATGAGATACTCATGCTGGCCATATTGCGGTTGAAAGACAACGCTTATGGAGTGTCAATTATTAAAGAAGTACAAAAACGAACAGGAAAAAAACTGACCTTTGGAAGCCTTTGGGTTTCATTGGATATTTTACACAAGCGGGGATTTGTGAAAAAAATCATGGCCGGCCCAACACCGCAGAGAGGTGGCCGCAGCAAGATATACTACAGTCTGTCTCCCAAGGGGATAAGGGCTTTAGAAGAGGCGCGTGAATTCCAAAAATCTCTCTGGGAAGGGCTCTCTGCTCAGCTGAAGACTTAGGATTTAATTATGAATTTAGAATTAAGCTGTCGTGCAAGGTTTTTAATCATGAATTTGAGTTTGAGTAATGAAATAAGATATCTATTATGGGAATAAAAACGAAAAGAGCTCCGACACTGGCTAAATGGCTCTTCGACCGGATCGTGAGGTCTGAAGAGAAATCGACAGTAGTAGGGGACATCGAGGAGTTCTTCTGTGAGTTAGGGGAGGAGAGGGGAATCTTCAGAGCCAACCTGTGGTTTTGGGCACAAATACTGGTTTCTCTGCCTGTGTTCATCAAAAATTCGATCTACTGGAGGGGTGTCATGTTCAGGAATACCATAAAGATCACATTCCGGAATATTTCGAAACATAAAGGGTATTATTTTATAAATGTGGTTGGTTTGACCATAGGGATTGTCTGTTTTATCCTGATCGCTCTGTTCATACAGGATGAACAGAGCTATGACCGCTATCATGAAAAGGCAAATCGTATCTACAAGGCCGGCGTCAGGGCCGTATGGGCCGACAACGAATTCCACGGCTGTGTCTCCCCGGCGCCGTTTTCACGAGCGCTTGTCTCTGAATTTCCGGAAGTGGAAGTATCCACACGTCTCCGGAGATTCGGATTCCCAGTCATCCGCTACAAGGACAAAGTTTTCAGTGAAGAGCGTTGGTATTGGGCTGACGATACATTTTTTGATGTCTTTACCGTTTCATTTCTTCAAGGAGACCCAAAAACGGCTCTCACAAAGCCGAACAGTGTGATCATCACAAAGTCCATGGCTCGTAAGTATTTTGGAACAGAAGATCCACTGGGAAAATCTTTGAATTCGGATAATCGCAGAGATTATCTGATCACGGGTGTTATCGAAAACGTCCCACACAATTCCCATGTGCATTATGATTTCCTGGCATCGTTCATCACGCTCGAGGATGGGAGCGATCAGAATTGGATCAGCAACAATTTTCCGACCTATTTTGTCTTGAAGGAAGGTCTATCACATGAGGAGTTTGAGACAAAACTGCAGCTGATCGTGGAGAAATACGTTGCTCCTCAATTGAAAACAGTCTTTGGGGCCACCATGGACGAATTGGTAGCCGGTGGCGGATCCTTCAGATATTTTATCACTCCTCTGACCGATATTCATCTTCATTCCCATCTGAGATTCGAGCACGAGCCTAACAGCGACATCGCCTATGTCTATATCTTTACTATTGTTGCACTTGCGATTCTTCTCATTGCGTGTGTCAATTTTGTGAACCTGGCGACAGCCCGTTCTGCCAGCAGAGCTAAAGAAGTGGGCGTGCGAAAGACCGTTGGCTCCAGACGAAGTCAGCTCATCCGGCAGTTCTTGGCAGAGACTGTAATCTTGAGTTTCCTTGCCATATTGGTGGCACTTCCTATCATCCAGTTTATGCTGCCTTTCTTTAATAATCTAACCGGAAAAAATTTAAGTGTGCCTTATCTGGAAAATATCTACACGATTCCTCTGTTAATGGGAATCGCACTGTTTGTGGGTTTTTTAGCGGGGACATATCCTGCGTTCTTCCTCGCGTCTTTTGATCCGGTTGTAGTGCTGAAGGGGGAATCGGTGGGCCGGAGCAAAAGTTCATGGATGCGGAACATTCTGGTGGTCTTCCAGTTTACGGTTTCTGTTGTTCTCATCATAGGGACTCTCGTCGTGTACAAACAGTTGAATTACATCCAGAATAAAAATCTGGGATTTAACAAGGATCAGGTGGTGATCGTCAAAAAAGTCGACGACATAGGGCAGGAGATCAAGCCCTTTAAGCAGGAGCTTCTCAAACATCCTGGGATTGTGAGTGCTTCTAACAGCTCGAACCTCATCGGAGATTTTTTTGGGGACAGTTTGTACAGGCAGATCGAGCAGCCAAAGGAGAAGAATCAGCTCATTTGGCGATTGTGGACCGACCAAGATTATAGTAAAACCTATGAGTTAAAGCTTATACATGGCCGATACTTCTCCGAGGAACAACAGGAAGGACGTCGGGAAGTGGTACTCAATGAGTCCGGCGTTAAAATACTTGGATACGAGATTCCTGTGGGCGAGAAAATCACCGATATTGACGGGAATGAGTTCACGATCATCGGCGTTGTTGAGGATTTTCATTTTGAGTCACTGCACAAGAAGCTCAATCCTCTGATCATCCATCCCTACAGTCCAAAAGGCTATGGTAGATATCTATCCGTTCGTGTGAATGCCGAGAATATCAGAGAGACTATAGCATCTATGAACAGGAGCTGGGAGAAGTATGCCTTGAATCAAGCTTTTGAGTATGAGTTTTTCGATGACCATTTTGCCAGGTTATACAGCAGTGAAGAAAAAACCGGGATAATTTTTTTCAGCTTTTCCCTGCTGGCTATCTTGATCGCCAGCCTGGGGCTTTTTGGGTTGACGGCATTTATCACGCAGCAGAGGACCAAAGAAATAGGCATCCGGAAAGTGCTTGGGGCGTCTATTCCTGGGATCGTATTGCTCTTCACAAAACAGTTCACACGATGGGTTTTGGTGGCCAATATCATCGCCTGGCCACTGGCTTATTTTGCCATGAATAAGTGGCTTGAGAACTTTTCCTACAGGGCGAGCATCGGTGTGGGAACTTTTGTGCTGTCAGGTCTGCTGGCTTTGGCCATTGCCTTGTTCACAGTGAGCTTCCAGTCTATCCGCGTAGCTATCGCTAATCCTGTGGACTCATTGAGATGCGAATAGCATAGGATTAGAGATCTGTATGGTTAGTTATCGTCTTCGGTTGAGCAGGCGGTAGAAGTGGCTGGAGTGGAGCTCGATGGCATCGTGAGGGCACATCTCATGGCAGCAGTAACAGCGGATGCAATTTTTAGTGTCAATCTGCGCGGGTGTTTTGTCGATAACAGTTATTACGTGTTTTGGGCACGCATCACGGCAGGTGCCACAGAATACACACTTGGACTCGATGATTCG
>JAGLRY010000385.1 GCA_023135995.1 Candidatus Aminicenantota bacterium
ACAGTAAAGCTGCCCGAACTCCTGTCTGATATCCAGAAATCTTTGTATGCAAAGGCCCTGGAATTTCAGATGACCAACACTCATGATATCGAGAACTACGAGGAGTTTAAAGCCATTCTTGAGGAACAGCGAGGATTTCTCAGGACATTCTGGTGCGGTAAAACGGCATGTGAAGAAAAGATCAAGGAAGAGACTATGGCCACGATACGAGTGATTCTCCTAGAAGAGGATAAATCAATAGCTGGAGGAAAATGTTTTCTGTGCGGAGAAAAATCTGAACACCTGGCCTATTTTGCCCGTGCATACTAAACCTGGATCATTAGATGAAAAGTAGAGAGAAAACTTACACGGAAGAACGGGAATCGATGGTGACCACTCAGATCAAGTCCAGAGGGATAAAGGATACGAACGTTCTTGAGGCCATGGAGAAAGTGCCACGTCACGTGTTTGTACCCGAAAATATGAGGAAGGTTGCATACAATGATGAACCTCTTCCGATCGGTAATGGCCAGACTATTTCTCAGCCTTATATCGTGGCCTACATGACTGAAGTCCTTCAATTATCTATCGAAGAAAAGGTCTTAGAGGTGGGGACCGGTTCTGGTTATCAAGCCGCTATCCTAGCGGAAATCGCCAAAGAGGTATTCACTGTAGAGATAATTGATGGACTTTCGAAAAATGCACAGGAGGTGCTGCAGGCGGAAGGCTACACAAACATTCATTTCAGAGTCGGAGATGGATCGTACGGATGGGAAGAGAATGCCCCATACGATGCCATAATGGTGACTGCGGCTCCGCCCGAAGTGCCGAAAGCTCTGCAGGACCAGCTGAAAATTGGGGGAAGAATGATCGTTCCTGTAGGCGATGCCTTCCAGGAACTGGTCCTTATTGTCAGAGAAAAAAGAAGGTTCAAAAAGAAAAAATTGTTGCCTGTCCGGTTTGTGCCACTCGTAAAGCCACATTAGTCCACCTGAATTGTGCCTTTAAGATCAAAAATAACTGGTGTGAGGTTAAAAATGAAGAGAATATTTCCAGTTCTTCTGATAGCTCTTGCTGTGTGTTCTTTAGCAAGAACTCCGAGCGAGGATTATATCCAGGTTTTTTTCCCGAATGGAAAAATCATCACTGCTGAACTTGCGGTTTCGGATGCGGAGAGAGCCCGCGGACTTATGAACAGAGAGATAATCAATCCTGATCAAGGAATGCTATTTGTTTTCGATTACGAAGGGCTTCACTCGATGTGGATGAAAAATATGCTCATTCCCCTGGACTTTCTGTGGCTGGACAGGGAACAGCGAATTGTTCATATCGAAGAGAATGTCCCTCCCTGTGAAAGAGATCCGTGTCCGTCCTATGCGTCCAAGATCCCGGCGATGTACGTTTTAGAATTGAAAGCGGGAAGTATTAAGCAAAATGGGCTGAACCTATATGATAAGATCGATTTTGTCCTTAAAAGTCTTGATCGTAAAACGTGAAACATAAACCGCTAAAGTTCCTTAAATAGCCTGGATTATTCATAAAAAATGTCGATTATAAATGAAAATCGTAAATGAAATGTAGTGCCCAAATGAATACTCTGAAAAAAACAATGTAACATTCTGAAATTTGGTCTGTTAAAATAAGTATCGACATTTTTTATGAATAATTCAGGAAAAGCAGTTTTTCCAGCTCTTTCGCTGCGTTTTGTGAGGCCTTCCGTTCACCCAAAGTTCCTCTAATCTTCTGGAATTGCTCTTTCATGCGTGCTCTGGTCTGCTCTGACTGGAGGATATTTCTGGTTTCGTTCACGATATTGTCGGATGTGAACCTTTTCTGGATCAATTCCGGGATAATTTTTGAGCCCGCAAGGATGTTGACGATACTGTACGTTCGTGTGCGTACAAAAGGAATCCCCAGACTGTAGGTTAAAGGGGAAATCCGGTAGTATGCGATGAAAGGGACTCCGAGGAGTGCGGCTTCCAGGTTTGCCGTTCCACAAGAGGAAAGGATCAAATCACTGTATGCCATCCCTTCCAGGCGGTCCTCTGTAAGGATATTTGTGTGGGCCTGGTCAGGCGGGAGAAAGCTACTCAAGTATTCAACATCCAAATTCTCCGCCAGGGGAAGAACATGCTGGATTCCCCACTCCTCTTCGATCTTTTGAACTGCAGGGGTGAGTATTGGCATGTGGTATTTGATCTCCGACTGTCTGCTTCCCGGGAGCAGACAGATCGTTTTTTTATCCGGAGAGAGATGATACTTCTGATAAAATTCCTCCCTGGAGAGCGATAAATTCATTCTCTCGAGAAGCGGATGCCCAACATATTCTGCGGGGATTCCGGCCTGTTGGTAGATCTTTGCCTCAAAGGGAAAGATCAACAGCATTTTATCCACATACTTTTTTATCGTTTTCAGCCTTCCTTTTCTCCATGCCCAGACTGTGGGACTTATGTAATAGAGTACTGGGATCCCGAGCTTTTTGATCGATTTCACTAGACGGAGGTTAAAGTCTGGAGAATCGATCAAAACAGCGGCCTCAGGTTTCCGCCGCTCCACTTCATGCTTGATGTTGCTGAGAATTCTCTTCAATCGCGGAAGGTGAGAGAGGATTTCGAATACACCCACATGCGAGAGGTCTTGAATGGAATAGAGAAGGCTGACTCCCTCCTCTTTCATTTGTTGTCCCCCGATCCCAAAAAATTCCGTTGATGGATTATTGTTTCTGAACTCTTTGATAAGACTGGCTCCGCATTTCTCTCCAGAATTTTCTCCGGCAACGATGAGAATGGAGTGTGTCAATCCTTTTCTTCTTCCTGGCCGTAATAGACGATTTCAGGCTTGTTGCTCGAGTCCATCCCATGAAAAAAGAGCCATTTATCATAAGAATCGCTGTCAAGATAGATTTTGAAGGAACTTTTATCTGAGGAGCTCACAACTCCGATGATTTGGGGATTGTCCACAGAGTTGAGAGCGCTGAAGGGAACGATGTAGATTTTTTGAATGGCCGCCGCACTCCCTCTTCCTGCTTGTCCGGCCCTCGATGAGCCTTCCTGGGGTGTCCTACGTTTTTGAGAAGTGCGCTCGAAAGGACTCTGGCGGGAGGGGCGAGCCTGTCGTGGCTGCGTCGTGGCACCCCGCTGATAAGGGAGAATAATGTTCCACTCTCCATGCGATGTCATCGGATCTCTGTACAGCCGGCGGAGGCATTTTTCTTCGATGAGCTCGTCAAGTGTGCTGGGAAAACTTCCTGGCTTTTTGAGCTGGTAGAGCCGGACCGCCTCTACATATTGATTTCCCCTAAAGATCAATTCTTCTTCTTTTTCCCGTTGGATCTGTGTCTGCCAGACAGGAACGGCCACAAGAAGCCCGATACTCAAGATCGAAACTGCAAATAAGAGGATGAGCAGAGTGTAACCCTTTTGTCTCTCACTCATGTTGCACTACCCTCTGCGAGCGAATGAATCGGTACTCACCATGTGGAGTAAAGTGTCCCATCCAGGGATGTTTCATAAGAGCCTGATCTTACATCAGATATGCCTGGCTGAACTCCTGCGACCAGATCTGCCTCGGTGAGGACTTCCATGAATTCGAACCATGAATCCGTGGTCCTGGTGATGGGATCTACGGGAATTTTATAGAGATAACCGTCATCGACAAGCGTCTGTAGAGAAGCAGGATATTGGCCTTTATCTAAATAGTATTGACCGATGAGTTTTCTCATCAGAAAGAGGTCCTCTTTAAGCACAGCCTCTCTGGCTCTTTTTGTGGCGTTTGTGTATTGGGGTAGCCCCAATCCCACGAGAATGCCGATCAAAGCAAAAACAACGATCATTTCGATGAGAGTGAATCCTTTTTGTCTTTGATTTTTCATTCTTGAATATTCCTCATCTTAATTTATTCACGAGTCGAGGTTACCAATCCTTGTATTTTGTCCCATCCAGAGCTGTTCCCGGGCTTTTTGTGAAGACGTCATAAATATTCTCGCCTCCCCAGATATCTGAGTCAGGATCATCCTGGTAGGAGCGGAGTCCCCAATCATAGGAGTTTGTCATCGGGTCTTTGGGAATACGCCTCATGAATTTTATGATCTTAGTGACCTCTTGGCCGTCGCCTTCCATTTTGGCCTCAACCCCCTCGACCAATGTTTCCAGGTCGGGAGGGTATCCTTCTGTATCTTCGTCGAATTCGAATGCCTTTTCATCCGTAAGCTTTTTGTAGACATCGATGGCCTCTCTCATCATCCTCAGATTTCTTCTGAGCGTGGTTTCCCTTTCTCTTTTGACAGCCGTTTTGGCCAATGGCAAAACAGCGAGGGCCAGGATGGACACTATGGTAAGAGTGACCAACATTTCAACCAGAGTAAATCC
>JAGLRY010000386.1 GCA_023135995.1 Candidatus Aminicenantota bacterium
GGCAACATCGACTCGTGAATAATCCAGGTTAATGGATCTTTTCTTTTTTCAGGGCTTGAAAGATCAAGGGCAAAACAATAAGGGTTACAAAAGTGGACGTGATGAGTCCGCCGACAACCACTGTTGCCAGGGGCCTCCAGATCTCTGCTCCAGGGCCTTTTGCTAGAAGCAGGGGCAAAATACCGAATATCGTGGTGAAGGTTGTCATCAAGACGGGACGGAGTTTGATGTTGACACCCTCGATGATGGCTTCTGCCATGGATGCGCCCTTCTTGAGCTGGCTGTGAAAGGCAGAGATCAGAACAAGCCCATCTTCCAGCGCGATCCCAAAAATAGCGATGAAGCCGATAGACGCAGGTACACTGAGATACAGGCCAGAGACTTTGAGTGCGATGATCCCCCCTGTCAGGGCAAGAGGGATATTGATGAGGATGATGAGCACTTCCTGGAAAGAGTAGAAGATGGTGAAAAGCAAAAGAGCGACCAGTGCCAGTGTTATCGGAGTAATGATCAGGAACCTTTGATTGGCTTGTTGCTGCAGCTCGAATTGCCCGCCCCATTTGATCAAGTACTCGGGCGGGAGTTGGACACTCTTGTCGATCCGGCTCTTGGCCTCGTCCACGAAGCGGCCGATATCCCTTCCTCGGATGTTGCACTGGACGGTTATAAAACGTTTGTTGCTTTCCCGGTTGATAACACGAGGGCCCATGATTTCCTCGACGGATGCCAGTTGGGCGAGCGGAACCTGGCCTCCATCGGGCAACCGGATGAGCAGACCTTCGATCTGTTCGATATCCTTGCGGTATTCTGGCTCAAACCTGAGGAATACATCAAATCTTTTCTGTTCCTCGTAGATCTGCCCCAACGTGATCCCTCCTACTGCGGCCTCGATCGTGTCCTGGATATCCTGGATATTCATGCCGTAGCGCGCAATCCTATCCCTATCAAGGATGATCTGAATGTGGTTCTGGCCAGAAAACTGCTCCACCTGGACATCAGCTGCGCCTTCGATAGACGCGATCACGTCCTTTATTTGTGTGGATTTTTCCTTGAGCACTTCGAAATCTTCTCCGTAGAGCTTTATGGCGAGTTGCGCTTTGACTCCCGTGAGAAGCTCATCCAAATTATGGGCGATGGGCTGGGTGATATTGATGTTTAAACCGGGGAATTTTTCCAGGCGGTGTTCGATCTCATGGATGAGTTCATCTTTCCTCTTGAAATGCTCCCAGCGCTGTATGGGATTGAGGTTGATGAGGATCTCGGCGTCATTCACAAAATGGGCGTGGCTCCCCACTTCTCCTCTTCCGATGCGGCTTAAAACTCCGGTGACTTCGGGGATGTCTCTGAGGGTTTTTTCGATGTCGTTCGTCAGCGTGATGGTTTCCTCCAGGCTGATGTTCGGATCGTATGTCGTTCTGAGATGTAGCGTTCCTTCCTCCAGATAAGGGATGTATTCCCGGCCCAGGAAAGGCAAAATGGCGAGGCCGATCGCGAATACCAGGATGGTCACTAAAAAAACAGCCTTACGATGTTTCTGACAGAGTGCAAAAAAGGGAAGATAGACCTTCTTAATGTTTCGGATAAGGATAGGCTCCTGGACTTTGTTTTTTCTTCTCCTCAAAAAATAATAGGAGAGCGCAGGTGCAGATACGAGCGCAAAGATCAGGGAGCCTGCCAGCGCAAAGGAGATGGTGTAGCCCATGGGCCGGAACATGATACCCTCTACACCGGACAGAGTGAAGATGGGCAGAAAGACCAGGATGATGATTATGATAGCGAAGAAGAGGGGCCGTCCTACTTCTGTACTTGCGGATACGATGGCCTGAATTTTTGCCTCAGGGGATTGGGTGATGTGCCGGTGGATGTTTTCCACCATGATGATGGCCGCATCCGCGATCAGTCCGATCGCTATGGCCAGTCCGCCGAAGGATATCAGGTCTGCAGCCAGGTCCGCGCGTTGCATCAGGATGAACGCAAAAAGAATCGAGAAAGGAAGAGAGAAAACGGCGATCATGGCTGAGGGGAAGTCTCCCATAAAGAGGAAGAGCACGATAATGATCAGGGCGATTCCTAAGATCAGGTTCGTGGATACTGTTGAAAAGCACTTTTTGACGAGCAGCGCTTGGTTGTAAAACGGGACGATTTTTACGCCCTGGGGAAGGGCCTTGTTGATCTCGTTTATCCGATCTTCTGTGTCCTGGATAACCCTTGCGGTGTTGGATCCGAAAAGCTTGAGGACCATGCCCACAACCTTTTCTCCCTCTCCATTGACTAAAGCCGCCCCTCTCCGTATGGCCGGAAGGATCTGAACTTTGGACACATCTTTAAGTTTGACCGGGGTACCCAAGTGATTGGCGACAACAATGTTTTCGAGGTCTGCGACATTTTGGGCGAGGCCGATGCTCCGGATCAAATACTCTTCTTTCCCCTTGGTTATGAAACTCGCCCCTATGTTTTGATTATTCTGCCGGACTTTTAACGTGATGTCCGACACAGACAGGTCATATTTGAGTAATGATTGGGGATTCACCAAAATCTGATATTGTTTGACATCTCCGCCGATACTCAGTACCTGAGAGACTTCTGGAACCGATTTGAGTTCGTATTTTACGAGCCAGTCCTGGATGGTCCTGAGTTCAAGAGTGGAGTAACCCTCCCCTTCGAGATAGTAAAGATATACCAATCCAAGTCCCGTGGCGATAGGGCCAAGTACTGGTTCGTGTGCCTGTTCCGGGAGCTGTTCTTTGACCTCTAAGAGCCTCTGTGCAACGAGTTGTCTGGCCCAGTAAATATCGGTTTTGTCCTGGAAATAGATGTTCACGAGGGAAAGGGCATAGGTGGAGACGGAACGGATGTTTTTTACCCGCGGAAGCCCGTACATCGAAGACTCGACCGGGTAGGAGACCAACCTCTCCACTTCCGCAGGCGCCATTCCGTGGGCTTCAGTGTATATCTGAACAAGAGGGGGCGAGGGGTCGGGGAAGACATCGATGGCGAGGTTTTGGTAGGCCAACAAACCGAGGAGAGCCACGATCACTGTGGCCATCACGATGAACATCCGCTGCTTGAGTGAAAAATTAATGATTTTTTGTATCAT
>JAGLRY010000387.1 GCA_023135995.1 Candidatus Aminicenantota bacterium
TTGCGTGAGTTATCGACCACAACCATAGTCCCATCGTCCAGATAAGCCACTCCTTTTTTCGTTTTCCACTTTTTTATTCTATGTTTATATTCAGAATAGTTCAAGTTTGCATTATTCATGATTCTTGCCCCATATTTCGTCTCCATTCTCTTCTTTTGATATTTTGACATTAATTTTTTCCCTTGATATAAGTTGGAGACGCAGGCAATTAATGAAACTCAAACAAAAAAATAAGAATATCACTGTAACCCAAAAAAGGAAATTCCTATCCATCAAAAGGCGTCCGCAAAAAACCATCCTCCCAACAACAAATCAACAGGGCAGGGAGTTATCATCGCCGTTCTTAGCAAAGTCTGTCAGCTCCAGATCGAGACCCCGCCCGATTCGAGGACGCCGGCGCTTGGAAAAGCGGTTATCTGCATGAACCATAAACAAACATGCCCGAACTGTCCAGGAAGCCCTACCCGAGTCGTTTTCAACATTCGGCAGGACAATCGCGTGGTTCAATGCACACGGTGCAAGCTCCAGTTTGCCGAGGCGTTTCCTGATTGTGAGAAAGCTGCCCCCGAAATCTACGACTATGACTATTTCAAAGGAGCCATCAAGAAGCAAAAACAGAGAGAAGATGTTTTCATGGAGTTACTCTCTGAGGTAGAGTCAATGTTGAACCGGAAAGGACGTCTCCTCGACGTTGGAGCAGGAGAGGGAACCCTTCTCAAAATCGCGGCGAAACAAGGCTGGGAAGCGGAAGGGACAGAGATTGCTTCGGCAATGATCCGCTATGTCCGTGAACATCTGCGACTAACCATTCATCAGGGGACACTGGAGGAAATCAAACTGTCTGCTCGCTCCTTTGATGCAATCATATTGAACCACGTGCTCGAACACGTCAAAGATCCCCGAAAGACGCTTGAAAAGGTCAGAGATCTTCTTCACGCTGATGGCGTTGCCCGGATCGAAGTGCCCAACCTTGCCAGTCTATCCTCCCGCGCAAAAAACTTCCAGAGTCGCCTGAAGCTTAAAAAGAATCCGTGGAAACACTATTCAACCGGTCATCATTTCTGGTTTTTTACACCTCGGACGTTGAAAAAGACTCTCGAAACAGCAGGTCTTTCTCCGATTTTATTAAAAGCCCCTGCCAAGCAATGGGGAGATAAAAGTCTTCTTGATCGTTTCGCAAATATCATCTTCAAGAAAATGCCCGGGGGGGGACATCTTGTCGCTTACGCTCGCATTCGGGGGATAAAGATTATTTTTTGAGTGCCTAAATTGAGTTCGAAGAGTCTCGTATAGCTGAACAGGCGGTCTTCGCGCTTCCAACAGAACGAAGCAGGATCCGGCGTCATCATCGTGCAGGATGCGTAAGTACTCATACTCTACAATGATATAAGAGGAAGATAAGCAAAGTGTGCCTCGAAAAGGCGGGGCAGAGATGAACAAGAAAGTCTATGTAATAAACGCTATCCAGCAGCAACGATGATAGCCGTAACTTCGCTCATCGAGAG
>JAGLRY010000388.1 GCA_023135995.1 Candidatus Aminicenantota bacterium
TGGCGACAACGGAACTGGGAACCGATAGTTGGATCACTGAACTCGTTACACCTGTGATGGCTGAACTAGGCCTCCAGGCGGGTTGGATCCTTGTTTATACAGCCCTGATCATGATGATCCTGCGTTTCTTTGCCGGTCCGATCGTGCACAGGCTTTCGCCTCTGGGTCTGTTAGCCATATGCAGCGCGATTGCGATTGTCGGATTGGTTACCTTATCCAAAGCAACGGGGATTTTGATATTTGTAGCTGCGACGATCTATGCTCTAGGGAAAACGTTCTTCTGGCCGACGATGTTGGGGATCGCTGCCGAACGGTTTCCCAAAGGAGGGGCACTCACACTCAATGCCATCGGTGGTATGGGGATGCTGAGCGTTGGTGTCATCGGGGCCGTCTTTTTAGGGAATATTCAGGACAAACAGATCGATCGAGAGCTGTTCCAGCAAAATCCTGCCGTGCATGCAAAAGTCGTCGCAGAAGAGAAGTCCAGCGTGTTTGGAAAGTATAAACCGCTTGATCAGGACAAGCTTGTTGCGCTTGAAAGCAATGATCAGTTGGCAGTGGATACGATCAAAGCATCGGCGAAGAAAAATGCTCTTTTGACGGTTGCCATCTTTCCGGCCATCATGTTGATCTGCTATATCACGCTGATCTTGTATTTTAGATCCAAAGGCGGCTATAAAGCGGAGGAACTCACCGTCCAGAGGGAATGAACCTGAATTTTTTTATTGTGTTCTTTGGAACACATTCATGCTGGATTAAGACAAGGAGTCCCAATCTCCTAATTTTATTATAGGATTCCTCTTTTCGCCTGCTGCTCTATTCTTTAAAATAACCAGTCCTAGTGTGTCAGTGTTCCTTTGACAGTATTCTTTGATCTCCTCAGGCGCCATCACCATAAAAGCTGTAGACAGTGCATCACTCATTGCACCCCCGAAAGTCAAAGCCCATGCAGCTAGCCTGTCATCAACCGTTGTGCCTGTAAGGGGATTGATAATATGATGACCTTTCTCTAATCCAGAAGCGCTCATGGCTCTGTGTTTCAAATAGACATGAGACAATATCTGTCCTGATTGAGCTGGGTTGCTCAAAGTGATCGGCCATCCCTTTTCCCCTGGTGGTTCAGCGAGCGCCAGAACCGAGCTTTTTCCTCCGTGAATAAGCGCAGATTCAATGTCCCATTCTCTGAAAAGCTGGACCATCAAATCGATGGCATATCCTTTACCGAATCCTCCAAGATCGAGGTTTATGGAATCAGCCAACAGCGTTACACTGAAATCTGATTCATCCAGTTGGAGCATGTTCATGCCGGTATTTTTTCCAGCTGTGATATCAAATGCTCCATCTGTTTGACTTGTTAATTGAGCACATAGCTTCAAGCACTCAAACGTTTCCAATCCGATTTGTGTGGACTGGTGTTTACTCAAATTATTGATGCGAGAGATGTCGCTGTTTTCGATAAATCGACTGAGTCCTAGCTCGAGCCGGTCAAGCTCACGAAAGGCTTCCCAAGCGGCCTGTTCAGCATAGCCGGCATCATCATGTATGATAAAAACCTCGAAAACGGTCGCCATGCTGTTGTGAGAAAAACGGTAGGCATTGTGCGGGATTTTCCCCTGAAAACGGATCATAGGGATTTCTAAAGGACGTTTACTCATGTTTGACAAACCGGATTATTCCTCATCCAAGTTTGAGTATCTTTGCATGTACAGATCCATGAGCTCTTTTGCGACGTAACCACGAATTTCAACCTGTGGACGTAATTCAGTGGTGGATCTGAAAAGAGGTAAATATAAGCTCCTTTCGCCTGGAGGGGGCCACTCATACAGCTTTTTTAGCAGTTTGGATTCCACGCTGGGAGAAGCGATAATGATCTGTGCTGCCGGCTGACTGAAATTGACTCTGTTCCACCAACCGATGTTGGGAAAGGAGCGCAAATACCAGGGAAGGGGCCAATAATCATCTTCCGGACAAATGACTTCGATGACCATGTTTTTTCCGTCAGGGTGAATTGTAGCGATCTCTTCAATTCTTTCAGCAATAACGAAAATATCTCTGCTCGTGTGAGCGT
>JAGLRY010000389.1 GCA_023135995.1 Candidatus Aminicenantota bacterium
CGAGTTGGTCAGGAGTGAGGTGGTCATAACACTCAAAGGGAATATCCAATTCCTCAGCCACAGCCTTCAATTCTGCAAGATGATCACCCAACGCTGTGATCGGATGGTTGGAGTTGATCCTCCACTCTATCTTCCCGCAGAGTTTCAAATACCAATGGGGCCAATCCGGATTACAATTGGCTGAGCGCTCTTTCCATTGTTCCTCAGTCGGCACGTCTGTCACACCCCGTCCCGCACAGAGATAAAGCTGGTGATTCCGGTAAGAAAAGCGAGCCCATGTCACAACTCCCGGCACCCGCACAACCACCGAACTGGTTCCACCACCCGAGTTAAAATACATGTATGTCTGGCGTTCAGACCAGGCCCCTTCGAGTGATTCATGACTCCCCCGAGCAAAATAAGGAGCCAGTGCTCCTGAATTCACAAACCAATAAAGCCCTTCATCCGATTTCCAATAGCGGAGATCGCTGAATCCCACAGGTTCTCCTCCGCTGAGAAGTTTCATGACCTGCATGGTGATGGCAGCCCCATCATCCGCCTCTGTGGCTGCAACCACGGTCTCTCCATCGGATTCCGGCCTCAGTCTGTTATTCAAGAGTCCCAGCGCCAGATCTGTCGCCGGATAGTGTTCGACCCAATCCAACTGGTCCTGCAAACCGATAAAATCCAGACCGAACTGTTTTTTGAGTTCGAGCAGAGCAAAATACACCTTCATCTGGAAGAGAACCATATCTTTGGTCAATTCTTTGACCGGGTCGCTTCCCAGCTGAATATCCATTCCTTTCTCCAATAAAAAATTCATCGCCTCTTCTGCTCTCCCGTCGGAAATTTTTTCGGCCATCTTTAAAACCCGCAGCCCATCGAATCCTTCGCGAGAAATGCCGAAATACTTTAAAAAATCAGCATCGGATATCTTGTTCCACATCTGCATCGACCGGGGCCCCACCGCTCCATATATAGACCCTCTAAGCCTGTCGATCACGGATCTGGCCTTCGCTCTATGATCTCCATCCACCTCGACATCGATAGGTTGGGGGAGGGGAAAGTCGTGTTTTCCCTCGGCCAGAAATGCCGCTATGGCCTCCTTATATTCATCATGATCGTCAAAATTTTCAATGAACAGCCTGTCTGTTTGGATCCCCACTTGCTCTGTCCCCGCAACGCTGGCCAACAGTCCCACCGCCCCAGGAAAATCGGGGATCGCGCTGCCCAACATGAGTTTTGGAACTTCTCGAGGGAGCTGCCACATCGGGCTCACTGAAAAATCAGGGTAGGCCCATCCTCCCATAAAATTGATAAAACGGCTACCCTCTGCTTTTTTGATAACCCGCATGCCCTCTGCAACACTTGCAATGGGGCTATCCGGATTAAGCACGTGGGCTGTCCAACCACAATCTTCAATAACACTCACCAATTCCTTGAGTTGTTTTTCCGTCACAGGCCACACTTCTGCATTTGCGGTGTCGCGACTGTCTAAGGGTAAATAGATATCCACAACCTTGCTCATCGAAGACCTCCTCTGGTTTGCGCCTTTATTTCTTTAAGGCGCTTCATGATCTCTGGGCACTCACGTCCGAAATGGTCATGGCAGTGCATATATATTTGATAAAGCTTATCATAAACATTTTTGGCTTTGTTTGTCGGTGTATAGGTTTTGACCGGCGGCTTTGTCATGGATGGTATGGCCTCCTCAAAGGACGAGTGCCCTCCGTTTTCTGCCCCAGCAGCGACGGCACCAAACATGGCCGCACCAAGGGCCACAGCTTGATCGCTCGCGGCAACCTTGAAGGGGAGTCCGGTCACATCCGCATAGATCTGTAAAATCAACGGATCTTTGACCAGTCCACCACAAACCACCAGCTCTCTGACAGGAATTCCAGCGTCCTTGTGGGCCTCAAGAATGATCTTTGTCCCGAATGCCGTTCCTTCGATGAGGGCGCGATAGGCTTCCTCAGGCTTTGTATCCAGCATTAATCCAATGAACGTTCCCGTAAGATGTGCATTCATCAACACACTGCGATTTCCATTCATCCAGTCAAGGGCGATGATCCCTGATTCTCCGGGCCTCAAAGCGGCCGCTTTCTTGCTGATCTCTGAAAAAGGGTCTCCCTTGGGTTTCAGAAAATCGCGCGCAAACCAGGCGAAAATGTCTCCGACGGCCGACTGTCCGGACTCATAACCGTAAAAACCTGGAATGATCCCGTCTTTCACGACACCAGCGTAACCGTCGAAAAAGTGCAGCTCTCTGGAAAGAACCATATGACACGACGATGTTCCCATGATGATACAGATAGGCCCCTCCTGGGATACTCCCATACCGGGCACTCCGCTGTGGGCATCGATAGTCGCCGCAGACACCGGTATTCCTGCTCTCAGTCCACTCCTTGCGGCAAAAGATTCTGAAACACCTCCGATGTGTTGCCCAGGATAAGCGATGTTTTTGAGCCATTTCTCATCCAAGTCTTTTATTTTTGGATCCAGAGCACCCAAATAATCCTTCGAGGGAAAGCCCATCTCTGCGTTCCACAATCCTTTATAGCCTGCCGCACAGGCGTTGCGGCAAAATTTTCCTGTGATCTGAAACACAAGCCAATCTCCCGCATCGATCATGATGTCTGTCGCTTTATATACATCTATGGCCTTGTTGGCGATCTCCCAACATTTGGGGAGCATCCATTCGCTGGAGATGATACCGCTGTAATATTTGAGGAAAGGCTCATTCCTCTCATGGGCCCTCTGGTTCACCGAGTCCGCTTCCGGTTGTGCGGCATGATGCTTCCAGAGCTTGACCCATGCATGGGGATTCTTCCGGAATGGCTCGATCTTCATGAGAGGTGTTCCATCTCTCTTTATGGGCAGTATGGTGCAAGCTGTAAAGTCCACTCCGACACCGATGATGTCTTCCGGAGAAATGACCTTTGTGACACCGGATATGGCTGCCACACACGCGTCGATATAATCCTCTGGGTGCTGCAAAGCGAAATCGGGAGGCAACGGCTCTCTCAAACCTGGCAGGTTTTCTGTGATGACTCCATGCGCATAAGGTACAACAGCTTCTGCCGCCTCCTCGCCATTCCCACAATCCACAACCAACGCCCGTACGGTTTCTGTCCCGAAATCCAAGCCTAGTGCGTATCTGCCCATTTCATATCTCCATATCAATAATCACACATTTTTGATCGAGCTGAAGTCTCCCGTGGCAGCAGCCTTGAGAACTGGGCCCATGTATTCATCGATCATGTCTCGATTCAGGGGAACCGGCATATTTTTGAGTTTCATCTCAAGTTGAGGATTTTTCGCGGCCTCGAGCGCTCTCTGAATGTGATCTTCGCTGAATCCACTTATTTTTCCGTGACCTTCTTCCACACGCGAAGGAGATTTTCGCCCATTATCTTCTTGACGTCTTCATTGGAATCTCCAAATCGAAAAATCAGGTAACGTCTAAATGTATCCTTTAGATCGTATCGAGTCAATATTAAGGGTTTTTTAAGAAAAAATGACTGTTTTTTGAGAAAAATATTGATATTTTTTTTAAGTAGTGTATAATAGAATTAAGTCTTATTTTTGCTGGCTGGGTAAGGCTTCATAATACCCTTCCTAATTATCCCCTTTTTGCTTATTTTCCCCAACAGCCAGCATTCTCTTATATCACGCTTTTGTCCGCCGAATCCGCTCAAATCCGGATATGCCTGTAAACGTAAGATTTTCTTCTTTTTCGACTTCGTCAAAGAGAAGATTTAATCCCAGTACGTCGCTGGATATATGGCCGGCAATGATCATATTCAGATTAGCTTTTTTGGCGTTTTCAAGGTGCTCTTCACTGAAGTGCATCCCCACCAGTGTGCTCACACCGCTGTTGGCGAATTTCTCGAATATCTCCTTCGACCCCTCTGTTCCGCCTGTCATGTCGACGAAGATCTTTCCACATTTATTGCTCTCTGTACCATTCACGATCTTTGGGGGGATCTGGAGTTTCATCGACTTTTTGTACTCGGGGATGGACTTCAGGATATCCATGATGTCTTTGAGTTTAGATGGTTTTTTCTTTGCAAAGGTTTTTGTTAAAAAATTGGCGACACAGTTATCCGAGGGGGTGTGCACGCACATCATCGGTATCCCCATTGTTTTTGCAGCATCCACGGCTCTGGCATGGTTAACAGGCATGAGCCGTCTCTCCACTTCGCTAACCCTTTTGGCCATGAGTTGTTCGGCTACACTGATCGTAACACCCAAGTTGGCGAGAAGATCGGCCTGAAGCTTCATCACATCATACAATTGGGCAAGGGCATATCCCTCCGGATGATGAGAGATGATCAGGTCGATTTTTTTGCCTTCCTCTTTGTTCAGGAGATAGGTGAGAAGGATCTCACCGACTTCCATATCCACACCCACAATGACACGTTTGACATTCATCTTCGGGTCGCCGTTGAGGATCCGTGTGTCGGAGAAAGGATTGAACAGCCTATCCGCATCGTAATATTCTTTCTCGTCATCTTTGAACTTGTCGTACTTTTCTTTCTCTTCTTTCAGGATCTTTTTTATCTCGGGTTTGCCTCTCAGATCGTTGTCGATCCCTACCTCGATCGCTTTTTTATACAGGCGTTCAAGTTTCATCGATATCTCCTTTCCTGTCTATCACCGATATTTTCTGCTCCATATTCTAGAATAAATTGTGATTTAAAACTATCTTTCTCTTAAATATTTCACGGCAATCGAACAAGCTGATGAAGAGTTCCTCCGGGTGATGACGAATCAGCTTGCTAGATTGCATTTGACCAGTGACTTTTCCCTGTGTTATAAGGTTGAAAATGTTTACATCTCAGCCTGGCGTCCTAAGTCTGCATTTCATGAGTTCTCTTTATGATCAAATTCTGCAATATGACTATAGACATTGGACGAAAGGCCTATGGTGTACTAAGAAGGGAGAAAACACATTATGAAAAATTCCAAAATATGGAGAAACTTGGTCTTCCTCGGTTTTGTTGTCTGTATTTCATTATTTTTAACAGCGACTGCGACAGAACCTCCAGATGATGAGCTTATCGCGTTTGATGGATGTACGAGCATACTGGTGGGGAAGCTCGCCTCAGTCGATGGATCGACCATGACGTCGCATTCCTGCGATTCGGGGACGGACCGCACTTGGATCAATGTTGTTCCACGTAAAAAACATGAACCTGATGATATGTGCACGATCTACTACCGTTCCAAGAGGATAAAAGGTCCGGATCATCCAGACCGGCTCCCCAAAGGGAAGATCCCTCAGGTTGCCGAAACGTATGCGTACATCAACACAGCATACGCAGTGATGAATGAACATCAGCTTGCGATCGGAGAAACCACATTCGGTGG
>JAGLRY010000039.1 GCA_023135995.1 Candidatus Aminicenantota bacterium
CATTTACATTATTCTTCCAGTAAATTACTTTAACATTTCTGTTTTCAATGGGCTTTCTATTCATAATCGACATTTTTCACCTTTCAGGCGAGCCGATCTCACCGTATAAACTTCGTTGCAAAGGATTTGCGGTAGATGACTACAGCTGCATCCTTTGCGCCTCGCCTCTACGGCAACCTCGACTCGTGAATAATCCAGGCTAAAACAAGTGGCAGTTCTACACGTAAAAAAGGATTCTTGAGAGGAGAGGTTTTTTGATGTTCCCGGAGTCCTTACTTCGCTCGAAAAGCATTACGATGAATAACGTCTTTGAGTGCTCTTTTAGGAACATGGAACCGCCCCTGCTCATCCTTCCAGTACTTGACTGAGTCGACCAATTCCTCGACCACAGACTCTTCGGCCGGATAACCCAGAGCCAGGACTGAATCAATCCGATAGTTGCCAGGCACGGATAATATCTGTCTCACCCTGTCCCGGTCGATGGAGAGAAGCCAACAACTCCCTATTCCCTCCTCCCAGGCAGTCAGGATCATGTTCTCCATGGCGGCCCCCACATCCCATTCGTAGCCTTGAGGACAGATCTCTTTATTGACTAGAAAGATCACATAGGCTATGGGTTCTTGCCCGGAACACGGATTTCCTTCCGGGGCTATGTAGGCGGCCCACTTCAAACAGGGAAAAACCTGCTGTGTGATCGCCGCATCATCGATCACAATAAACTCCAAAGGCTGGAGATTCGCTCCTGACGGTGCCAGTCGACCCGCGTTGACCAGATTTTTTAGGATCTCTTCGGAGATAGGTTGAGGTTTAAACTGACGAATTGTCCTTCTCGAGACGATCTTTTCATAGACACTCATTTCTTCCTCATGCGCATTTTTTATGTCAATTTTGCTACCCATAGAGAAAAATCTGTCTCAGCCATCTCACCCACAGAGCGAGCCCGCTCGTTTCCCCTGTGAAGGATCACAAATGTAGGAACTTCCTGAATCCCAAACGCTGCAGCCATCTCCGGATATTCTTCCACATTGATCCGGACGACCATCAATTCCCCCTTTCTTCGCTCAGCCAGATTCATAACAACGGAATGCATCAGTTTGCAGGACATGCAGGACATTGAATAAAAATCCCCGAGCACGGGAAGTGACGATTTTTGGAAAAGTGCGTATGCCTGATTGGGCTGAGGTTCGACCACTACGCCTGGTGATGGGAGCACTTCCTTACACCGGCCACACACGATCTTCTTCCCACGCGTAGATTCAGGAACATTGTTCGTGGTCCCACACTGGAGACAGCTGACTTTTACTTTTCTTTCGGCGGCCAATATCTTCCTCCCCAATATTCATAAAAGCGGCTGGTATTCCCTTCCATCCGAGTCACGCAAACAGAAAAAGACAAAATTATTACGGTGAATATAGCACAACCTTTTCAGAAAAAACAAGAGATAAAAATTCGAAAGATTTAAGCTGAATTATAATATGACTGTTGATATTGGAAATACTTACGTTGATATTTTTTAATTTCCCATTTTGCGCTTAGAAATCTATAATTAAGAAAATCATCAAATGATTTTAGGAGATCGACATGAAAAACAAAGATAAGCTGGATGCGATATTCCATCCCAAAACCCTCGCAGTCATCGGCGCTTCCCGTACCCCGGGAAGCGTGGGATATTCTCTGCTTGCCAACATCATCGACAGCCGGTTCCAGGGTATTGTTTACCCCGTAAATCCAAACGCTAAGGGGATCCTGGGAATCAAGTCCTATCCGAATGTCGACGCGATCCCTGATAGTGTAGACCTTGCCGTCGTCATTGTCCCCGCCCATCTTGTCCCATGTATACTCGAAGAATGCGGCCAAAAAAATATAAAGGGTGCGATTGTCATATCTGCCGGATTTAAGGAGATCGGTGGAGAAGGGATCGAACTCGAGAAAAAAGTCAGAAACATCATCGCAAATTACAACATAGCCCTGGTCGGCCCAAACTGTCTGGGTGTGATCAGCGCGGATCCTTTCACCTCATTGAACGCCACCTTTGGCACTCAGATGCCTTTGGAGGGAAATATCGCATTTATGTCCCAGAGTGGGGCCCTTTGCGTGGCAGTCCTGGATTACGCTATAGAATCGAATGTCGGCTTTTCCAAATTTATCAGCATGGGAAACAAGGCAGGCCTCAATGAGAACGAATTGCTTCTCTATCTCAAAGATGATCCCAAAACCGATGTCATCCTGATGTATCTTGAAGACCTGGTGGATGGCCGAGAGTTCATGTCTATTGCCAGAGAGATCACCACACATCCCAAAAATCCCAAGCCGATCATCGCGCTCAAAGCAGGTCGGACTCTATTGGGCGCAAAAGCGGCATCATCACACACAGGTTCACTCGCTGGTTCGGACAAGGTCTACAACGCCATCTTTGACCAGTGTGGTGTTCTCAGGGGAGACACCTTGGAAGAGATATTCGATTATGTCAAGGCTTTCTCCAGTCAACCCCTGCCTCCGGGCGAAAATGTCGCGATCATCACCAACTCTGGAGGGCCCGGAATACTGGCAACAGATGCCTGTATCCGGCATGGATTAAAAATCGCCTCATTTGCGCAAAGCACAAAAAAAGCTCTAAAAAAAATCCTCCCTCCAACCGCCAGTTTGAATAATCCAGTAGACTTAATCGCTGAGGCACAGCACAAACAGTACGAAGCTGCACTCAATGAGATTCTATCTCAGAAGGATATTCATTCCGCCATGGTCATCCTTACCCCGACCGCTTTTACGGACGTGGAAAAAATTTCCTGGGCCATCGTCAAGGCGACCAAGACACACAAAAAACCTATGGTCTGTTGTTATCTGGGCATTTATGACGTCTCCAAAGGTATTGATATTCTCGAGCAGAATGGAATTCCTGCCTACAGATTTCCGGAATCAGCGGCAAAAGTGCTCTCCGTGATGACGAATTTCACTCGATGGCTCGCACGACCAAAAACTGGGATCAAAACATACGAAGTCAAAAAGACAAAGGCGAAAAAGACCATTCAGTCTGTCCAGGACCAGGGACGCGCTTTCCTGTTGGAACACGAAGCATACGATGTCTTGAAAGCTTATGGATTCCCCGTGATTCGATCGGAGATCGCGACAAATGCGCGTAAGGCCGAAGAGGCCGCGCAAAAACTCGGTTTTCCTGTTGTACTGAAAATTGTCTCTCCCGATATCCTGCACAAATTCGACTTTGGCGGCGTTTTACTCAACATCAAAAATAAAAAAGAGGTCAGAACCGCATACAAAACGATCATTCAAAATGTCAGGAAAAGGAAGCCGGATGCTGAGATTACAGGAGTCATTGTGGAGAGAATGGTTCCCCCAGGTAAAGAGGTCATCCTCGGGATGAACAGAGATCCCCAATTCGGGCCCATCCTCATGTTCGGATTGGGCGGCACATATGTTGAGGCTTTAGAGGACGTGACCTTTCGATTGGCTCCCATCAGGGAACTCACGGCATCCATTATGATCAAAAAAACCAAAACGCATAAAATACTGGATGGATTCCGCGGTGAACCAGTCTATGACCTCCAAGCCATCGAAGAGTGCCTCAAACGGCTCTCACAACTCGTGATAGATTTCGAGGAGATTAAAGAGCTCGACATCAATCCGCTCATCGTGTACGAAAAGGGCAAAGGTTGCTGCATCGTCGATGCGCGGATCATTCTCTCTTAATATCAAAACGAGATCCGATCCGTCCTCGCCGGAGCCCCGCCACCCACCACTATAGGTTCAGACGAACAGGATCTCGCCTTTATTATACCTCTCCATACATCTTAATTTCTGTATCACGAAGCTAGGGGTGCTCCAGCATTAAGGATGCATGAAAATGGGATTGACTTTATCTCTAGCGTGTTTATAATTAACTATCCTGGATTATTCACGAGTCAAGGTTGCCGCAAATGCAAGGCGTCGGCCCATGAAGTATGGTTGGTTAGGTCGGGTCGGTGGTTGTCCACCGCGAGCCGACCCAACCTAACCAGGGTCGCAACGAGGCAGATGCGGTGATATTGATTCGCCCGAAGGGTAAAAAATGTCGATTATAAATAAAAAGGACTTTGTTAATGGAGTGTCCAGAGTAATTTCACGTAAAATCATAGTAAAACTCTGTTATTGCTTTATTGTATTGAACATCGACATTTTTTATGAATATTTCAGACTAGTTAAATAGTAGTATTTAGCTTGGATTACTCAAGAGTCGCGTTTGGTACAGATAAAAGCACAGCACACGAAGCTGGGGCACGTCACACCATGTATGGATAATCCGGGTTTTTGGAGAGAGAATGGGTCTATTTAAGAGAAAAAAGAAACCAAAAGTTTGTGTCATTGGCCTGGATGGCGTGCCATATTCCATGATCCGGGACCTTGCCCAGAAGGGAATTATGCCCAATGTGGACAAGCTGATCCACTCCGG
>JAGLRY010000390.1 GCA_023135995.1 Candidatus Aminicenantota bacterium
GATGTCTACAGTGATTTTGACATCGAGTTGGGACAGGCACCGCAAAAAGTCGTTGAAGACGAACGCAAAGAAGGTGGCGGATACAAGATCAGTTTCGAGAAAGCCATCGTCGGTTCCATCAATGGCGGCGGACCGGAGTACCAGTTCAAGACCTACCACGGAGATATCTTTATTCGAAAGGCGAAATAGCTAAAGTTAAGCCCTGCCTCGCAGGTAAGAAACCATCTTGGGAACGACTAGAGGAACAACATCGGGGAGCATGTGAGGCATCAAGTTACCCATCACCTTGGGCATCATATCCGGGAAGGAGCTTGGGGAAAAGAATCGGGAATATTGGCTTCATGAGTGCGAACATCGCATTTCCGATAAAATCCATGTTAGTTATTACTCATGACCAAATAAAATTGACACAGCATTAGTCACATAACTAAAGTTATCAATGTCTGCCCCCGTTGATCGTCTAATCGAGGTTGTGCACGCGGATGGCGTTATCGCGCATGATCTTCTTCGCGATGAGGATGGATTTATAAAGAAAAGACTTCGTTTTTTAATACGGCCTGTTTGATCCTGTCCTCTTGGGGAAACACACCGATCCCGGGTGAATGCGGCACTTCGATCGTACCGTATGATGTCATTTCGATAGGAGGCTCGATCAGATCCTGCTTGTAATACCTTTTGCTTGCGCTTAAGTCGTGAGGGAGCGCGAAATTGGAGAGGGTGGCCAGGTGGATGTTGTGCGCTCGACCGATCCCGGATTCTAGCATACCCCCACACCAGACAGGGACGTTTTTTTGTTGGCAAAAATCATGGATCTTTATCGCCTCCATGATCCCGCCCACACGTCCGACCTTTATGTTAATAATCCGGCAGCTTTCCATTTCCAAAGCCTTTCTGACTGTCTCCTGAGAAACCACACTCTCATCCAAGCACAGTGGCGTCTTCATCTCCATCTGTAAACGGCTGTGATCCCAAAGGTCATAGGCAGGGAAAGGCTGCTCGATCATCAGCAGGCTGAAATCATCAAGCTTTTTCAAAGTCTCTCTGTCCTTAAGGGAATAGGCGCCGTTGGCATCCACTTGAAGCGGAATGTCAGGAAATTCTTTTCTGACTTTCTCACATATCCGCACATCCCACTCCGGCTTGATCTTGATCTTGATCCTCTGGTAGCCCTCATCGAGGAAGGAGCGGATCCTGTCCAGAAGTTGTTCCACCGAATCCTGGATCCCCACACTCACGCCAGCAGGAATTTCCTGTTTCTCTCCTCCATAGATTTTCCAAAGAGGTTTGCCTTTGGCCTTAGCAAAGAGGTCCCAAAGAGCCAATTCCAGTCCGGCTTTAGCCATCGGATGTCCCTTGAATGGTTGTACCCTATCATAAAAATCTTGAGGATCCGTGATGCCAGATTCAAAAACTGTTGGGATTAAGAATTCCTTCAGGATAATCCAGGCCGTGGATGTGGTTTCGTAACTGTAGAGGGGAATTTGATCGGCAACAACCTCCCCATACCCGAATTCACCTCCGGAGAAAACTTTAACAAGGATGAATCTCCGGCTCTCTTCGCGGCCAAAACTCGTCTCGAAATAGTGAACATAGGGCATTTCCAGTAACGACAGCTCGATCCTCTCTATTTTCATGTCTCTGATCTCCCTATTTTAACATCGAATTGGCCATGAGAATTGTATAACAAGAAAAGGGGACTGTCCCTTTTTTTGATTACCTCTGGAAAAAAGGGACTGTCCCCTTTT
>JAGLRY010000391.1 GCA_023135995.1 Candidatus Aminicenantota bacterium
CGATACGCTCACCCTTTTTCCAGATCTCCTTCAGCTTGGCATAGCGGATAAACACAGAATACCCATGAAGAGTCGCAACGACAAAACCGGCAAAGCCATCCAAGACACCCGCTCTCCAGAAGTATGACTTTAAGAAATTGAGGAAGGGGACGATCGCCAGATGATACCAGCGGCATTTTTTCTTCTTGGCATACAGTTTTTGGGCGCCCAGACCGGAAAATGTATTGATCCGCTCCAGATGATCCCGAATGTTCCGGTAGGTAAAATGATGGAGCGAACTTTTGAGGAGGTTGACCTCGCCCTCGACCACCAGAGATTCATGCACGTACTCTCCCTCCCAGCGGGCGCTGTCCTTCCGGAAGAGCCGGAGTTTTCTATCAGGATACCAGCCGCCATGGCGAATCCATCTCCCCAGATAATATGTCTGGCGGGGCATCGAAAAACCAGAACAGTCCGTCTCCTCCTCCTTCAGCTGCAGAATCTCTTCGCTAAGCTCTGGAGAGACCCTCTCATCGGCATCCAGGGAGAGGATCCACGGAAAGGATGTTTTGCTGTTCCCAAAATTTTTCTGGTCGGCAAAATTGGTCCATTTCCTCTGGAAAACAAGATCGGTATATTTTTTTGCGACCTTCACCGTATCGTCGTCGCTAAAGCGGTCGACCACTACGATCTCAGAGGCGATGTCGGCGACGCTTTTTAGAGCCGCCTCCAGTCGTTTTTCCTCATTGTAGGTGATGATCACAACAGAGATATTCATTTTTTCTATCATATCACAAACTCTGCTCTTAACTCTATAATTCTCAATGAGATGTAGGGACCATTTCCGAGCTCAAATGTAGGGACCGTTTCCCAAACGGTCCGTTCGGGGAACGGACCCTACATAAAAATCTGGCCCTTTTTCTATTGAAATGGTCATTTTATATGTGGCAACCTGACGTTCCAGCTCTCAAGGCTGGATCCCATCGCTCTGTCCAGCCTTGCCAGGGCGAGGATGTAGTCCAGCATGGATTTGATCTCTGTCGATCGGGCAGTGGCTAGTTCTTCCTGGTAGGTTAGGACAAAATAATTTGTGGTGAGCCCCACGTCCAATTTTTTCTCCTCTGCCTCCAATCTCTTCTGGGCCAGTTCTCTAGCCAGGCGATACGCTTCGACTCTTTTAATATGAGTCTCAACCTCTCGCACAGCATCATTGACGTCGAGCATCGCAAATTTTTTGTTGTCTTCCAACTCAAGCTGACTCTTCTCGAGTTCCATCCTGCTCTTGACATACTCCGCCCGCGTTGTCACATTGCTCAGTGGAAGTGTCAGGGTCAACGCCACATTCCAGTTATTGTGCTTAAAGTTAAGTGCATCCCCGACGGCGTCTCCGGCACTTCCCTCCGCCTTGCCGATGATAATACCGAGAAAAGGATTGTCATCCAGATACAAGATCCTGTCCCCGGAGATTCCAGGACTCCAATACGAAAAGCTGAGGTCCAGTCCGGGTAGCATCTTATTCTTGGCCACACTCATTTTGAAATCATTGTTTTCGATGTTTTTCCTGTTCGCCCGGAGGTCGGGTCTCTTCACTTGCGCCACCTGCCAGGCTTCGTCAAAGGAGATCACCTTTTTAACAAAATCCGGCCGATCCATGGGGACTATACTCTTGGGCGCGAGCGCCTGGACATCGGACATATTGAGATGGTATTTGAGCAGGTCTTCTCGCCTTTTGATCAAAACTTCCGCTGCAAGGATTTCGGCCTCTCTCTGGGCAACCACTGTCTCTGCATTCAGCACCTCTAAAGGAGCCAGTTTGCCCACTTCCACTTCCTTTTTGTTTTTCGCAAGGAGATCCCGGGCCAGCTGCAAGGATTGATTTTTGACTTTCAGATCCTCTATCGCGTAGAGAAGGTTCCAGTATGTTTCCACAACCGTATAAATCGTATCCTGGACGACGGATTCGAACTGGGTCTGGGAGATCTCGAGGTTGTTCTCCGCGATAATGATTTCTTTCCTCCCCATTTTGAGACCGCCATTCCTCAAGAGCGGTTGGACAAAGTCAAACTGGAGAGTGGCTCCATAACGGGGGTTAATAAGTTGAAAAAGTTCATTGGTTTCTGATCTGTAGTTGTTAAAAGAGAGAATAAAACTTCCTCCGGTGGGAATCTGCTGGGTGAACGCAAATGAATAGTCGCCGTACTTGCTCACCACAGAATCTTCTCCCTGGAGCCACCAGTAGGAAGGATAATCTGTTCGCCTCTTTCCAAAGGCAAAATCAAAGCTGGGCATGAAGTATTCCTTCGCCTGTGTGATGGACATATCCGCCATCTCTGGATTGTAGACCTGTATGGCCAGGTTGAGATTGTTCTGCAGAGCCTTTGCGATGCAATCCTGCAGACTCAGTGGAAGGACGTTTTCATCTTGGCTCGAGGCAAGGATGGAGAAACAGAATAAGACAACAACCAACGATATAATTTTCCGAGTTTTCATTAAGATCCTCCTGAACTCAATATATCTTGAATTATTCATAAAAGCTGCTAACAAATTTATATTAGAAAATCTTATCATAAAGGAAAACCTAATATCTTATTGTTAGCATCTTTTACCCTACGGGCGAGCCGATCTCACTACAAAGTCTTCGTTGCAGCCCACTCGCCGTAGTTCACTACAGCTTCGTTGGCCACTGCCTCGCCTTTG
>JAGLRY010000392.1 GCA_023135995.1 Candidatus Aminicenantota bacterium
ACCTCAACTCGTGAATAATCCAACTTTTAACTGAATTATTCATAAAAAATGTCGATACTCATTACAAATAAATTATATGGTTATATACGCAGAATGGAAATGTTTGGTTTTGAAGATTTAAAGAAAAGAGGAGGCACAGCATTCCCCTTGACAATTCCGAGTGATTCCACTATTAGTCAAAACACATGGGTAAGACGTTTTGGCGCCACCTCTCCCTTTTGCTTATCTGGTCCTGCCTGCTCAGCATTTTTATTCTCTACTACAACCAGGGAAAAAATTTCACTGTCCAAGACCATTCTTTTCACCTCTCGCTCCTTCCTTTTCTCTTGATGAGTCTTTTATCTTTTCTGCTTCTTGGAGGAATGTGGGTTTTAAGTGCCAAATTCTTGAGTTCTTCGTTTTCGCTCCCGTACCAGCAAGGACTTTCTCTTGATTTCCTGAGCTACTTGCCGCTCTTTTTTTTGCTGCTTATTCCCTTTGTCAGTTTTCATTACCTGAGCTCTGGTGACCTCCTCATGCGTCTCAAGCTCCACGGCCTTGCGACTCTTTTCTTCATCTTCACTCTCAAATTTGCGACTGTCTTTCTGCTTGCTAGGGACAAGCCCTTTTTCCTCGATCGTATCATCCAAAGGATAACGTCTCTTTCGCTCCGAAGGAAGCTCGTTCTCCTCTTTGTGGTGGCGCTTCTTTTTTATGGTATAGGCTCCGCCGTCCTTGTCACAAAGGGCATAAACTTCTCTGGAGATCAATCCCATTATCTCCTCATAACTCACAGTGTTCTCACAGACGGTGACTTCGACCTTTCCAACAACTATTCCAATCATGATTACGACAGGTTCATGCGACCAGACGTTAGGATTTCCCCTCATGTCGCTCCGGGAACTGAAGGTAAGTATTCCTTCCATTCACCAGGCTTATCCTTTCTCCTCCTCCCTGCCTATTCTTTGGGTTCGCTTTTCAACAGAACAGCCATGAACTTTATCATCCGATGCGGGATGAGTGTGTTCGGTGCTCTCCTTGGAATTCAGATCTTTCTTTTTGCCCTGCAAGAGTGGAAGAAGGAGGGCCTTGCCTTCGGCCTTTGGTTTCTCTTTGGCTTCACCTCCCCGGTGTTCTTCTACGCTCTCCACATCTATCCCGAGATCGTCGTGACGCTTTTTTCCCTGACGACCTTTCGTCTTCTCCGTTTTCAAAAATCGTTCACCAAGCTCCAGTTGCTGGGTCTTGGCTTTCTCCTCTCTGCGATCATCTGGCTCCATGCCGTGAAGTACGTATTCATTTTTATTCCTCTTTTCCTTTACGCCTTCTGGGTCCTCGTCATAAAACAAAAAATCCGATGGAACATCCTCTATTTTCTGTTCTTCCCCCTCTGTTTGTTCAGCCTCCACATCGCTTTCTCCTCCGCATTTTACAACTCGGTCTCGCCCTTCGCTGTATCTATCCGGGGACCATCGACAACAACCGATTCCATCACCTACATCCGCTCACTTTTTGTGGACATTCCCTTCCGCTACCGTTGGGAGACCCTCCTCAGCTACTTCCTGGACCAGAGGGACGGACTTCTCCTGTATGCACCTCTCTACTTTTTTGCCTTCCTGGGAATGATAGAAATGGGAAAAAGGAGGTTTCGTGATCTTGGACTCGTCCTTTGTCTCACCGGTCTCTACATCCTCAACCTGGCCTTCCTGACACAGAGACCGGCATATGCTCCCCAGGCCAGGACACTGGTCGCCGTTTTTTGGGGAATGGCCGTATTTTTGGGTTACTTTCTGGCCCATAACGCGAAAAAAATATTCACCTACATATTTTCGCTGTTCGCTTTTTTCAGTCTTCTTACAACCCTATTGCTCCTCCGGACCCCTCGAGCGCTCTACCAACCCACAACAGTGGGTGAGACAGAACGGGCGGGTTTACTATTCCTCCAACTCAGCAATCTTCATTATTCGCTGCCCAAATTTTTGCCATCATTCTTAAAGATCGAGGACTCTTTCTGGCCACCCAACATCGTGTGGGTTGTCCTAACAGTCCTTTTTATTCTGGCTTATAAACTCACAAAAAAACACTCCTTCCCTCTCAAGTACTCCCACTTTTTGTCTGGGTCCATGATCGGGCTCGGTGTGTTTTACCTCTGGTTTGTCTTTTACCCGAGAACAGTCATCGTCCATCCTCAAAACATAGCCTATCCCAGCGGAGAAAAGATCACGTTTTATGCCTACAGCCGATCGGCCCGAATGACCAGTCCGGGAGTTTTTGACCTGATCGAAGATAACCGCCTCTACAGTTTCTACTTTTCATCCTGGCGGGAACTCCCCGATCTCCACCTCGATTTTGGATCAGAGAAGGGAGTTTATACTGCTGAGATCAAGTACTTCGACCAGACCATCTTTCGGGGACAAACAAGGGCGGAGATCAAGACCCTTCGTTTTCCTCCAGTGCCTCCCTACACTCTCAAGAATCAGAACCTCTACCACATCAGCATTTTTCTCGATAACAGATCAGACATAGATACCCAAGAATCCCCCTACCGTTTTTCGATCCTCCCTGTTAGATGATGCTGGATGCATTTCCAAATCCGTGATGTCATGAATTCTTAATAGCGTAATTGAGTGATCAGATTGTGTGATGGAAAAAACCGTGAGAAGGGCTGGACGG
>JAGLRY010000393.1 GCA_023135995.1 Candidatus Aminicenantota bacterium
TCGCGATCTCCCAATCCTTGACTGATGATCCCCGACTCTCGGTAAGCCTTTAGTGCAGCTTCGTTCCTTGTTCGTAGCCGGGAGGAGAGCGAGAGCACAGCATTTCTGTTGGCCATCACATTGGCGATCTCAATTTTATCCGCACCGTAAAGTGAGCCAGGAACATCCGTCAGATGGTTCATTAAGACATCTCTTGCATAAACGATCTGTCTGTCTGAAACTCCTGAATGGGCGACGATATGTATGGGTTTCCCGTTTGGCGCAACGATTTTGGTGTATTTCGAATAGATCTTAAACGCAAGATCGACATTGTCCGGTAGAGGGATGATCCCATTTTCCGCTCCTGAGATGTCGATATCAGGGAGAGTGGGGACGTCTTTGATCTTCGAAACATCAATGACTTTGTTATCGAATTTGATTTTTTCGACATTTCTGAGCTGATTTTCACTCTCAGGTTCGCTGTAGACAACCACACATCCATATTGTCTTCCTATTGAGTAATCAGACGAGTTTCCTGGAAAGACTACGGTGTCAATCCCATCACCACCATCGATAACGTCAAATCCCTGACCGGGAGTGATTATATTATCACCGCTGTTCCCAGTTAGATTATTCTCAAAATCATTGCCGATAAGGTCGGAATTTTTGCTTCCGGTCAACCTAGCATTCTGCAGATACTGAGATTTATTCGTGTAGATGAGACCGTCATCATAAGACAGGGAAAAGGTCCCTTCAAAATCGCTATCTATGTCTGCCGTGTAAAGCCAGGTCTTTCCGAAAAATTCCTCTATGATCTCGTACATCGCAGGGTCTTTTTCTCTCAATTCCTGACGGGTGATGGGCACATATTCGCCTTCGCGGGTTCCATCGCCGGAAGGATCGTGTCTCCAGATGTCAAAATGGGCCTCCAGTCCACATATAAAATACTCATTGGTCTCTGTATCCTCAATTGTGTAAAGGCCTTTAGCTAGAGCATCCCGGTAGGCGGCCCAGAGCTTTTCGGTCAAAACAGGAGCAGCATGATTTATCCCGTAGTCCTGTATGAGATGCAGAATCTCTTCATACGAAGCATCACGGACTGGATCGTTCTTGTCCATATATTCGGGAGTTCCTTCCAAGATTGTTTCATAGGCCCGGAGGTCCTGCGCATTCACTCCCGACCTGAAAAATTCCCGTGCTTTCTCAGTCCTCATCGTTTCTTCGCTATAAAATAGCGTCAATATCGCCTGGTTATCAGCCATCGCATTGGCAATAGCCGACTTATCGCTGCCATAGAGTGAGCCCGGTACATCAGTCAGATGATTTTTAAGGATCTTGCGCGCATAGACAACCTGCTCATCGGTGTACCCCTTTTCCGCCACGATATGGATCGGGTTCCCATTCGGAGTCAAAACTTTTGTATACCGATCAAATATCTTAAAGACCTCATCAACATTGTCAGGCATGGGAACGATACCGTTTGGTGACTGTGAAATATCGATATCAGGAAGCGCAGGAGGGCCTTGGGCTGAGCCACATGAGAAAAGCAGGTTGACCAATCCCAGAATAAGGATCATTGATCCTAACTTACATAAAGTATCTGTCCTAAACATTGGAACTCCTCCTTCTTACTAGAGTCAAAAAAATTGTTGCGATAACTTTAATTCTATTTTACTAGAATTTTTCGCGGGAAATCGTAGATACCCAATATATTTGCGATCTTTTTAGGGATTTCAGTGTTGTCGTACCATCCCATGAATCGTTCTGCGTGAGGACCATATGCAAAAACAGGTACAGGAGTTCCAGTGTGGCCATCAGTTCCCCACCCGATGCTGATATTCCCATCCAATTGATTTGGCGGTCCTTCGGGTATAAACATCCCACCGGCTTCATGGTCGGATGTAACCACAACCAATGTTTCCTTATTGTTCAATGCATAGTGGATAGCGCTTCTGATCGCGAGATCAAAATGAAGCAGTTCACGAATGGTGTAGTTGATATCATTATCTTCTGCACCCCAATCGATCTGGCTCCCTTCAACCATAAGAAAAAATCCATTTTCATTTCTGCTCAGTATTTCCAGTGCTTTATCCGTCATTTCAGCAAGAGTGGGTTCAGGGTCCTGGATCAACATTAAACCATCGTTGAATAAGCCGAGCAGGTAATCATTTTCTGCTTCTGCCGCCATCAACGCGTCCCTTGTTTCTACATACTCATATCCAGCACTCTGAGCTTCTTTGGTCAGGTCGCGGTCATCCGTTCGTGTAAATTTATAACCGGATACTCCAGGCCTAAAAAGTGCTCTTCCTCCCCCAAAAAGCACATTGACTTTACTTTCAAGTAACTGTACAGCAATCTCAGCTTCAAGGTCTCTATCATGAATATGCGCGCCGAAAGCGGCGGGAGTGGCATGGGTGATCGTCAATGTTGCGACAAGACCGGTCGACATGCCCCTGTCACGCGCGGCTTCGAGGATCGTCAAGGCAGGAGTCCCATCCGGCAACAAGCCGATCATATCTCCACTGGTCTTATACCCAGTAGCCAGAGATGTTGCTGTTGCGGCAGACCCGCTGACAAATTCATCTGCGGCATAGTGATCGATAATTCCTGTCACAGGTAGCCGCTCGATGGTGAGTCGTCCATGAGCTCCGAGCACGATCGTCCTTGCAGCCGTGATATGTGTGAGTCCCATACCATCACCGATCATCAAGATCACATTCTTTACCGGCCCTTCGGGCACAAGAGGAAAGGATGTTTTTTCTTCGGATGGTGTATAAAAGCTAAAATCATCAGATATGGGCGTGGTTTGTTCACACCCAAAGAGTGAAATGATCAATGCAATTATGAGGACGCAAATCTTGTAGCTTTTCATTGGATTTTCCTTATTACAGTTTTAATTCAGTGATACAAGCCTCACTTTTCTGGAGCCCGTGAAATATCGCCAGGATTTATTTTGCGATAATCATAGTTCAATATTCTATTTATGAGATCCATGCCCCCGACCTTTTCCGCCCACGTTTGATAGACTTTACGCGAAGCCTCTCGGAAAGGTCCCCTTTCCGGATATGTCACCTGAACTCCCTCATCTTTTAAACTCTCGAGATATTCGATGTCGTTCTCACTGTACCACTGCCTCTCCTGGGCGATTATGGTTTGAGCGGCTTCCTCGATGACCTTCTTGTACTCATCCGGGAGCCGTTCGAAGAAGTACCTGCTCACAATGACATATTCAACCAGATGGATCCATCCGACCTGAGCCCAGTACGGCGCGGGCTCAAAAAACTTCTTTGCATAATAATTCGTATTCGCAGCTTCAGCGCCATCAATGACACCCTGTTCAAGTGCGGTGTAGAGCTCTCCGTAGGCCATGGGAATGGGATTCGCCCCGAACGCCCTGAAGGCATCAAGATGTACAGGATTTTCCATGGTCCTGATCTTCAGGCCTTTCGTATCATCAAAGGAATGGATGGGCTGATTTACTGTCATGATATGTCTGACACCCACATCAAAATACCCCAGGAGATAGAAACCTCTGCGTGCAAATGCCGGTTTCAAGCCCTCCCCTATCGCGGAATCGAGGACAGCATAAAAATGATCGCGATTCTCAAACAAAAAAGGAAGCTCAAACAGATTCGATTCAGGGACAAAACCTGCCATGGGACTCGAAATGCTAGCCATCTGGACTGTTCCCAACTGAATGCCTTCAGTCACATCGCGCTGATTCCCCAGCTGATTATTCGGATAAACCTCCACCTGGAGTTTGCCTGCAGTTTTTTCCTCAACGATCTCTTTGAAAAGCTCCATAGCTTTGACCTGAGGCTCACCAGGAGTTTGGCCCTGGCCAATTTTAATCAGATAAATCTTTTCAGATTTAGATTGGCAAGCGATCCCAAGGACGATCAATCCCAGTAAAATGAGCAACAGCAAGCATTTTGGCTTAAACATATCTATTAGTCCGCCATCAGGTTCGGGATCCACATGAAGGTTTCCGGAATATAGGTCACAATCAGCAGAACAATGATCATGGCCAAGATGATCGGCCCCAATTTGGGTGTCACTTTTCTGATACTCTCTCCGGAAAGGCTGCAAGACACAAAGAGAGTGGCCCCGTATGGAGGCGTGATATAACCTATGGCAAGGTTGACGCTGGCTATAATACCAAAGTGTACAGGATCGATCCCAAAACCTCTGGCAATGGGGAAAAGGATCGGCATAAAAACAATGATCGCTGAAAAGCTTTCCATGAACATCCCGATCACGAGCAAGATGATGTTCAACAACACAAGAAACATAATCTTACCCACGATGTGCTCCTGCAAATAATCCCCCAGGACCACTGGGAGCTGTTTGACCGTGATCAGCCAGGCAAAAAGAAAGGCCGTCGAAGCAATGAACATGACCACACACGAGATCTCTGCAGCACGAATAAATATTTTAGGTAAATCTCTGACTGATATCTTTTTATAAACGAACATCCCCACAAAAAGCCCATAGATAACAGCAACCACTGCCGCCTCTGTGGCTGTAAAAATACCGCCGAGGATCCCAAAGACAATGATGAAAGGAAGCCCCAGTCCGGGAAGAGCCATTCCCCCTGTTCTCAAAACCTCTTTGATATTAAACTTATCTGGGGAGAGATAGGCTGTCCCTCCTCTCATTCCATGGACAAACGCGATTATCATCAGGCTTAGGCCTATCATCAGACCAGGAATGATCCCTCCGAGAAAGAGACGGGCTACCGATGTATCGGTCACGTATCCTAAAATGATCATCAGAATGCTTGGGGGTATGATAGGTCCAATCGCACCCGCAGCCGCTTGAAGAGCGGTTGCGAAACGCATGTCATAACCTTTCTTTTTCATCGCAGGTAAGAGTATGGATCCCACCGCCGCAGTATCAGCTGTCGATGACCCAGAAATTCCAGCAAAAACCATGGAAGCCGCAACCGTTATCATTCCCAAGCTCCCGCGCACAAATCCCAAACACGCACTGGAAAAATCAACGATCTTTTGAGAGATCCCTCCTTTATCCATAAGGACGCCTGCGAGCATAAAGAGCGGGATAGCCATAAGCGGCCAAGAGTCAAGAGCCACAAACATTCTCTGAGGAATGAGAACAAGAGGAGTGTTGGGATCTGCAAAAAGAGCGAATAACGAACCGATCCCCAGAGCAAAAGCGATAGGCATTCCTATGATGAATAGGATCGCGATCGTCAGGAATAGGATGATAAGCGTTTCTCTTCTCCTATAATGAATTATTCATAAAAAATGTCGATACTCACCATAAATAACAGATTTTCTGTATTCCATACTGATTCTACAGAAAATTCCAATGGATTCATCATTTCAATGTCATGTTATTCTTAATCGACATTTTTTACCCTTCGG
>JAGLRY010000394.1 GCA_023135995.1 Candidatus Aminicenantota bacterium
TAGGTTGGGTCGGCTCGCGGTAGTTTACTACAGCTTCATGAGCCACTTCCTCGCCGCTACTGCAACCTCGGTCCGTGAATAATCCATTATTGATACTCATAATTGGTCACCTTTTTCTTAAGGAAAATCCGGTAAGTACTCAAGACGGCCTCGACAAACATCAACAATCCACCCAAAGGAAAGATGACGTAGATGTAGGACATATTGATCTGCATGGCAGGAGAGGCTTGGTAATGCCCGACAAGCATCAATCTCCAGCCAAAAACAGTCACAACAGCGACATATACAGCCACAAGACAACTGATGAGGATCTGGAGGAAGCGGCTCATAAGAGGAGAGAATTTATGACTCAGATAATCGACAGCGAGATGGCTTCCTTTCCGAATACAGATCGATGATGTCAGTAAAATTATCCAGACCTGGCAATACCTTGCCAATTCTTCCGTCCATGAGGGGGGACTGTTAAAAGCGTATCTGGCAACCACCTGGAGAAAAACCGCAGAAACCATGACAATGAAAAGAAAGACGATGACAACTTCTGTAGCTTTTCTGATGAATTTCATGAGGATAACTTAAATACAGCGCTTTCGAATGTCCCCCATTATAGTAAAAAAACCAGACAATAAACAATCTATGACAAAAAGAGAATGATATTTCCAGAAATATGTGAGCGGATCAACAGTCAGTCTATTCGGTACAGTCGTTTATGTCGGGATTCTGATTTCCGTCGGAATTTATGCCAGCCAGAACATTCTAAAAACCTTCAAGAAAAATCTGAAAGAAAAAAAGGGCAGACCGGATATCTTTATCAGTCTGCCCTAATGACTTGTAGATGAATATATCTATCAAACAAAGATCACGGAAAAATTCCTCTTTCTTTATAGACCATTTCGAGCCTGGATAAGGCGACAATCTGAGCCGCTGTGCGCCAATCCACTTTATGTGTCTCCGCAGCTTTACGCACTCTGTCATAAGCAGCATTTATCGTTTTCCGGAGTTTGAGATCCACTTCTTCGAGGTCCCAAAACTCGCTTCTTTTGTTCTGTAGCCACTCGAAATAGCTAACGATCACGCCTCCCGAATTGCAGAGGATATCCGGAATCACAGCAATCTTCCGGCGTTGCAGGACCTTATCTCCTTCTGGATCGGTAGGACCGTTGGCGCCTTCGGCAATAAGTCGAACATCCAACAATTCAGCCGTCGCATCCGTTATTTGATTCTCTAGAGCCGCAGGTATGAAGATGTCAGCTTTGGTGCTGAAAAAGGTCACATGGTCGATCGGCTCTGCTTTCAGATATCCACCGACACCACCGCGCACCTTGACATAAGCAGCAAGATCATCCGGATCAATGCCATCTTTGTTCAAAATCGAGCCTGTCACATCTTCCACAGCAATGAGTTTCGATCCATGCGACTTCATCAGGCGAGCTGCCCAAGATCCGACATTCCCGAATCCCTGTACGGTGTATGTGGCTCCCTTCAAATCCATTTCATGTTCACTGGCCCACTTTTCGATGAGAAATACAACACCCTGGCCTGTAGCTTTCTCGCGTCCCTGGCTCCCTCCGGATTCAATAGGTTTCCCTGTGACCACATGGACACATCGATTTCTCTCATTGGGCGCGACAGTTGACATGTATGTATCCTGTATCCAGGCCATAATTTGGGAGTTTGTGTTCACGTCCGGAGCAGGAATATCGTATTCGGGACCGATATTGTTCCCCAGTGCAAAGGTGAAGCGTCTTGAGATCTTCTCCATTTCTTCTGGGCTAAAGTCGGCCGGATCCAGTTGAATCCCTCCTTTCGCTCCGCCAAAGGGAATATTGGTGATCGCAGTCTTCCAGGTCATCAAGGTTGCGAGGGCTTTTATCTCATCGATGTCAACCGAAGGGTGAAAGCGCAATCCTCCCTTGAACGGGCCCAAAGCGTTATTGTGCTGAACGCGATAGCCCGTGAACACCTTCACCCGTCCATCTCTCATCTTGACCGGGAAGTGAACAACAATCTCATTCATCGTCTCTGTCAGGATCTTGCAGATGTTATCGTCAAAATGGACGACGTCTTTGGCTTTTTTCAGTTGTTCCAGGACATTGTTGTGCAGATTAGACTTTTTCTGAAAAGCATTGTAATAGCTACAACGCCATACCCCGCCTTCAGGCTTAGGAAGGGGACACATATCTTTCAGCTCACAATATCTGCATATTCCCTTGAATTTACTTCCCTCTTCAAGTCCTGGCCTTCCGGGCTGGTGGTACAAAAGTTTCCATTCTTTACGAGTTTCGAGGGGGGTTATGTCGTCCAAATTATTAACTTTTTCGTTTGAGTTTTTCATTTTTTTCTCCTTTCTTTAATGTCCATCAAACACTATTGCAACTTCGGTGCCATATTTCTATTTTTGATTTATACAAAGAAGTACATATCAAAAAAATAAGAATCTCCTTTCCTAATCTGTTGAAATTAAAGAGGTTAAAGGTAAATTGATATTTTTTCATACATACCGCTTCTTTTTTTTAAAAAATCGAAATCCGACAAAAAAAGCGGGGTGTTTTGTACCGGTGGGAAGATTCTCTCCGGATGAAGGAATTAGGATGAAGAAGGGTTTTTTATTTTTTTATCTTCTCGCGCAGTGTTTTTCGGTCTATCCCGAGTATCTCTGCGGCTTTGGTTTTATTGTTATTTACACTTGCTAAAACGCTGCGAATGTGTTCGACCTCAACTTCAACGAGAGTCCGATGAGGCCCTACTCCCTTCAACGCTGAGTAACGCATAAGGGAGGGCAGGTCAGGCGCATCTATGGTGTCGCCTTCTGACATGATAACGAGCCTCTGTATTATATTCTCTAACTCTCTGACATTCCCAGGCCAATAATAGCTCCGCAAAACCTGTAAGGCATTTTCAGAAAATTGTGGCATAGATTTTCCAAAGTCCTTAGCAAACTTGACGGAAAAATTTTGGATCAGCAACAAGATGTCTCCCTCTCTCTCCCGAAGAGGAGGAATATCTATAGCGATGACATTCAAGCGATAGTACAAATCTTCCCGGAATTCTCCTTTATTTATCAGATCGAGCAAATCCTTATTCGTGGCAGCAATTATCCTCATATCCACCTTAATGGGCTGTCTCGCACCCACCATAAAAACCTCTTTATCCTGGAGAACACGGAGAAGTTTAACCTGCATCGTGAGACTCGTCTCACTGATTTCATCTAAAAAAATTGTGCCGCCCTCGGCTGTTTGAAAAAATCCAGCACGCGTGTCCGTAGCTCCAGTAAATGCTCCCTTAACATAGCCGAAAAGTTCACTCTCAAGGAGAGACTCTGGAATGCCCCCGCAGTTTATGGGTACAAAGGGTGTTGAACTGCATTGGCTATTGTAGTGAATAGCACGAGCAACAAGTTCTTTCCCAGTGCCGCTCTCGCCAGTTATGAGTATTGTTGCAGAGCTTGATGCAGCCTTTTCAATTGCGCTAAAAACCTTCTGTATCGTTTTCGACTCACCGATAATGCCATGACGTATAGCAGGAAGCTTGGGTGATTGAATCTGAGCAGTTTTACGTGTATCTGCTTTTTCAAGAACACGCTCGACCGCATTCAATAACTCCTCATCCGTGAAAGGCTTAGCCAGGTATTCTTCAGCTCCGGTTTTAACCGCCTCCACGGCCCCTTCGATCGAAGGATAACCCGTAATCATCATAACTTCCGTTTCTTTGAAATTCTCTTGAATATGCCTTATCAGGCTTATACCATCGACTTCGGGCATTTTGAGATCTGTTATGACTAAATCAATCGGTGCAGATTCTAGAATTTTTATAGCCTCCACTGCACCTGGCGATGTATAGACTCGATAGCCCTGTGCTTCCAAATTTCTCTGAATGACCTCCAGCATGTCCGGAGAATCATCCACGACAAGGATATGCGCTTTCTGTCTTGATTTTTTCAATTTATTTCCTTGATTCTGTTTTGGAATGCTCTCTTATAGGAAGTTGAATCTCAAATCTCGTCCCTTGTCCTTCTTTGCTGGCAACTTGGATGGAGCCCCCATGTGAAGTGACAATGCCATGAACCACGGCTAAGCCCAATCCAGTACCCCGGCCTACATCCTTTGTTGTATAGAATGGAAGGAATATCTTTTTAATGACATTTTCACTCATGCCAACACCTGTATCCTTTACGATGAGTAAAACAGATTCATTCGAAGCTTTGGTCTGAATAGTCAGTTCTCCCCCTTTTGGCATGGCTTGAATGCTATTGACAACAAGATTGACCAAAATCTGGGTGAGTTGCGCCGGGTCTGCCGTTACCTCTGGAAGGTCTTTTGAAAAAGAACGGACAACTCTTATCCCCTCCTTCGCACATCTCGATTCAAGAATATAGAGTCCTTCTTCGATAACATGATTCAGATTCACCCGAATTTTCTTGGGAGGCGTTTGCCTGGCAAATAACATAAGTTTTTTGACGACCTCGCGTGCATGAAGGGAAGCTTTTAATATTTTTTCTGCATCTTGTTTTATTTGATCTGGGAGATCCGGATGTTTATGTATTAATTGGGAATATCCAAGGACGCTCCCAATGGGTTCGTTCAATTCGTGGGCCACTCCCGCCGATAGTTGACCGATGGTGGCGAGTCTATCTGCGTGCCGAAGCTGTTCTTGAAGCCTCGTTTTCTCCTCCTCAGCCTGCTTCCGTACGATAATTAGAGAAACTTCTCTGGCGATCGCCTCAATCAATATACGTTCCTCTTTAAGAAAAGGCCCCTCGTCGAGTTCTGGCTTCTCCTCTGCATAAAACACATCGACTTTCCCTCGTAACTCTCCTCCAACAACAATTTTTGTTGATTGCACTTGATCGCTTTCTTGAAAGGGAGACGTCAAATGTGATTCTCCATCCAAGATAATTCTGGCAGATGCAATATTTGGATATAACCAAGCAGGAGGAAGCAGTTTGACGATCCCATGGAGAATCTCTTTCAAAGAGATTTCTGGTTTTTCAGCGAGCTTAACGATACCATAAAGACATTTTAGCTCCTTAACACGCTCCCGCAACTCTACTTGAGCTCGTCTATGGATAAGGGCAATCCCTAAGGATTGAACGACATCTTTATAAAATTCGACCTCCTCCTTTGCAAAAAAATCTAAGTGCGTACTTTTGAGCTGTAAAAGTCCAATGTTGTGATTCTCGGCTGAAACCGGAATTATTGCGAGAGAGGCGTAATCTACAGCAGCTTCGGTTAATTTATGTGAGTAATCACCTCCTTTTTTTCCCAATAACATCGCAAGAGAAGCCTCCATATTACCTGTCCAGAAACTTCCATCCTTTACAAAGGGAGATAAAGCAGGATCAACCTTTCCTATAAAAACATCTCTACAAATCCTTTCGATTTCGGAGTCCTTCTCTAAAATGGGGGTAGTTTCCCCAGACTCATCTTTCGTTACAGGCATGATCTCAAAGTGAAATCCTGGTTTTGCAGAACGCCGGACCTCACTGCGATAAAATTTCCCTCCCTCCTTCAGCCACATTTCAACAGAGTCACAATTTGAAAATTCAACAAGTATTCCTGAGACTTCGCGCAAAAAATCAACTCTTAATAGCCCTTGAAAGGCAAGGTGCATTATTCGGTGTGTAAGAGTAAGGAAATCGTCGAATGAATATTCCTTTTTTTTCATTATCATTACTAACCTGAACTATTACTTAGAAAATAGCTTCGTAACTTTAATGTTTGCAACAAATCGGTTATTTTCATGGTTCGCGGGTGCGTATGCTCATGATAAATTCATAAAAAATGTCGATACTTATTTCAACTGAAGCAACTTCAATAATTTACTTTATTCTTCCAGCAAACCAATCTGACAATTCCGTTTTCATAGGCCTCATTATTATAATCGACATTTTTTATGAATAATCCAGACTTAATATACAATGAAGAAAAAGAATATTCAATCATGGAAGAAAATGTATAATATCCCGTCTAATATATGTAAACATGCTGAATAACTTGAACTATTCATAAAAAATGTCGATACTTTGTTCAATAAAAGGAATATGTTGAGAAAACCTATATAAATAGTGGTTCAATCTTGATGACTCAGTTGTCTTGACCATTGAGAAAAAGTATACTCAAGACTATGACAAGATTGAATTGGAATTAAGTGAAATGGTGA
>JAGLRY010000395.1 GCA_023135995.1 Candidatus Aminicenantota bacterium
GATCAAGCTGGCTCTGAGGGTCAATCAGACCCGCATCAGATGGGACAGCAAAGCGACAAAAGATCCCCGGATCATGGGAGTTCGCAGAAAAGAGAGGGACAGAAGCCCGAGGCAGATTCTCGAGAAGGGAGCAAACCAGAGGCCGACACAGAAGACATCGATGTCGATAAACTCGATATCCCCGACCGTATGAAAGAGGCGATCAAATCAGGCCAGATTCCCAAAGAACGGGTTCGTGAAATGCTCGCCCGGATGGGACAGGGCGGGCCGGGTGGAGGTGGCCCTGCCGCTCTCGTGAATGTCGAGCCGGTTGAAAGGCAAAGCCTGAATTCTTACTTGGTCCTCAACGGGATTGTGGAACCGGAACGTACAGTGGAGATATTCTCCCGGCTTTCCGCCTACGTGAAACAGATCGTGAAGGAGGAGGGCGCATTCGTTAGAGAAAATGACGTGCTGGCTCTCCTCGATGATAAGGAAATCAGAATAAGCTACCAGCAGGCCAGGATCCAACTGGAGCAGGCTAAACTCAGCCTCGAGGAGGCGGAGGCCAACTTAAACCGGAGTCAGGAACTCATCAAAAAAGACCTGATCTCCGAGCAGGAGTTCCAGACCACTGAAGCAACATACAAGCAAAGACAGCTCGACTATGAAAACCGGCAGGAAAGTTTCAAAGACCTCGAGCTTCAGCTGAATTGGACACGAATACGATCTCTTTCCGATGGCTACATCACCGAGCGGCTGGTCGAGGTCGGAGACCGAGTCAACGCAAACCAGCAGGTCTACACGATCGAAGACTTCTCGCCCCTATTGGTCCGTGTGTTTGTCCCCACATCTGACTCTATCAAATTGAAAACAGACATGCTTACCGAAATCACTACAGAGATCATAGAAGGGACTATCTTTCGAGGACGAGTAAAATTAATCAATCCCCGTGTTGACGTCCAGAGCGGCACTGTCAAAGTTACGGTCGAGGTCTTCGACGAGACCCTGATGCTCAAACCGGGGATGTTTGTGGAAGCTAAAATTGTCATAGGGAAAAAAGAAGACGTCCTGATCATCCCACGCAAATCCATCCTTTTTAAACAGAATAAAACATACGTCTTTGTTATGGACCGCAATCAGGTGTCACAGAGGGAGATCGTACTCGGGCTCACTGAGGAAGATCATGTGGAGATCCTGAGCGGCCTAGAGCAGGGCGAAGTCATCGTGACCGTTGGCGTGGAAGGACTTAAAGACGGTGAGAGGGTCGAAGTTGTCAGATGAAGATCGTTAAGTTTTCCATCAACCACCCCGTTTCTGTCCTTATGTTTACAGTCGCGGCAATCATCTTTGGATTCATCTCTTATTCGAAATTACGGCTGAACCTTCTCCCGGAGATATCCTACCCCACCCTCACTATCCAAACTGAATATCCGGGGACAGCCCCATCAGAGATCGAGAACATCATTTCCAAACCCATCGAAGAAACATGCGGCGTTGTGGATAACGTCGTGCGGATCTCTTCGGTATCCAGAGCAGAGCTATCCGAAGTCACGGTCGAGTTTGCCTGGCAAACAAACATGGATTTTGCCACTTTAAAGCTCAGGGAAAAGCTGGACCTTCTGCGGCTCCCTGTAGGGGCCACAAAACCCATCATCCTCAGGTATGACCCCAATCAAGAGCCGATCATAAAACTGGGGCTAACCGGAGACACTGATCTGGCCCGAATCCGTTACATCGCCGAGAGAGAGGTCAAGCAAGCCCTGGAAACGATCGAAGGAGTGGCAGCCTGTTCGATCTCTGGGGGCCTGGAAGACGAGATCCACATTGATCTCGACGAGCAGAAGCTCAGCCTGCTCAATATTCCGATCACAACCGTGTCCAGCCGCCTGGCCCAGGAGAATGTCAACCTGTCCGCAGGAATACTCAAACAAAAGGACAGCCAGTACCTGGTCCGCACTGTAAACCAGTTTGTCGAAGTCGAGGAGATCAAAGATATCATCATCGAAAGACGGGGGGATGTCCAGATCACTCTTGGGAGTATCGCTGATGTCTTCCGGGGTTACAAGGAACGAAAGGTCATTTCACGCATCAATGGACGAGAATGCATAGAGGCTGCCATCTACCGCGCAGCAGACGCTAATACGGTTTCTGTTTCCAATGCAGTGACTGAAAGGCTCGTCCAGGTCCGGGAGAATATCCTCCGGCCAAGAGACATGGACTACATGGTGATCACCAACCAGGCAAAGTTCATTAAGAATACCATAAACGAAGTGAAACGAACTGCTGTGATCGGAGGATGCCTTGCGATACTGGTCCTGCTCTATTTTTTGAAAAACTTCCGGAGCACACTGATCATCGGTACGGCCATTCCCATCTCGGTGATCATCACTTTTTTCCTGATGTATTCGTCCAACATCACTCTGAATATCATCTCTCTCGGAGGCCTGGCGTTGGGGATCGGGATGCTTGTGGATAACTCGATCGTGGTGCTGGAGTCTATCCAGCGTTATCGAGAAAAGGGGGCCGACCTGTACACGGCCGCGCTTGAGGGAACATCTGAAGTCGCGGGAGCAGTCACCGCTTCCACATTCACAACAGTGGCGGTCTTTTTTCCTATCGTCTTCGTGGAAGGGATTGCCGGTCAGTTGTTTAGGGATATGGCCCTGACAGTCACCTACTCTCTGCTGGCTTCTCTGGTTGTTTCGCTGACGCTTGTACCCATGCTGAATTCCACTCTCCGACGAGAAACGTCCAAAGAAAGCCTGGCCGGTTGGCTCAAATTCATCTTTAAACCTTTGGACAAATTGTATGACAGATTCTTTCAGGGTTATAAAAAAGCCCAAGATGTATCGTTTGCCCATCGAAAAATCATTGTCTTCTCTGTGATCGTTCTGTTCTCTGTGAGCATTTTCATGACCCGCTTTATGGGGCAGGAGCTCATTCCCGTCATCTCTCAGGGAGAATTTTTAATAAACATCGAGTTCAAGCCCGGAACATCCTTAAAAGAAAACTCTGCCATCATCGCCGACATATCCAAGACCCTGGAGCAGTATGAAGAGATCGACAGCATCTATGAACTCGTCGGAAAAGGGTCCAGAGGAGGCATTTCCTTTCAGGAAGAGCGCGAAAACCTTTCGGAATTCACCATCCGGCTCAAGCATGGCATTCTCGGGAAAGAGGAAGACCGGATCATGGATCGTGTCCGGGCCGACCTGGAACAGTTCCCCACAACCAAAGCTAAAGTGTATAAACCCCGGCTCTTTTCTTTTAAAGCCCCGCTGGAAGTGGTGGTCTCGAGCAATAATCTTGACGTCATCAAACGTGTTTCCGATGAACTTCTGGAAAAACTGAGGGGTGTCGAGGGCATTATCGACCTCAAATCCAGCATGGAAGAGGGATATCCGGAAATTCAGATTTTATTCAACCGCGCCATCCTTGCCTCTCAGGATATGACCATCAACTCGGTGGGATCTCAGATCCGGAGTAAGATCGAGGGCGAAGTGGCCACACGTTTTATCGAGAGCGACCGCGAGATCGACATCCGTGTTCGTCTCTCCGAGGATTACCGCGACCGGGTGGACAAGGTCAGCCGTATCAACATCCGCAACGGACTGGGTGTCATGGTGCCGCTCAAAGCCCTGGCAGATATCCGGATCAGCGAAGGCCCCGCGGAAATCCGGCGGATCCTGCAACAAAAATCTGCGGTCATCACCGCTAACATCTCCGGAATTTCACTGGATGACGCCAAAGAACAAGTCCTGCTGCACGCCCAGACTATAGACCGGCCTCCAGATTGTTCGATCCACATGGCCGGTCAAAGTATGGAGCAGGATGTGGCTTTCTCTTCCATGATCTTCGCCATATTCCTGGCGATCTTCCTGGTCTACCTGGTGATGGCATCCCAGTTTGAATCCTTCAGGAAACCTTTCATCATCATGTTCACCATCCCGCTGGGTATCATCGGAGTAGTGATCGTCGGCCTCATCTTCAGCATGTCGATCAACGTGATCGTGCTCATCGGCCTGATCATTCTGTCCGGGATCATCGTGAACAACGCCATAGTCCTGGTGGATTACATCGGACGGCTCCAGGCCCAGGGAATGAAAAAATTGGAGGCCATAAAAACCGCATCTCGGGTGAGATGGCGACCCATCCTGATGACGACGATCACGACAGTTTTGGCCCTTTTACCCATGGTTCTGGACTTTAACGAGGGTTTTGAGATCCGCATCCCCCTGGCGTTGACTCTGATCGGAGGCCTGATCTTCGGCACATTTCTCACGCTCATCTTTATCCCCTTGGTCTATAACTGGGTGGTCCGGGAAAAACAAGACGCAGATGAACGGGAATCCAAATTGGAATTACTCTTGAAAAACATCAAGCTCGCCCTTTCTCCTGAGAGAGCGAAAAAGAGAGAGACATGAACCTTCCCGAATTTGCGATAAAGAAGCCTGTGTCCGTGATCGTGGTGATGTTGATCTTTGTCACCATTGGGATCATCTCCATTGTCAAACTTCCCTTGGAAATGATGCCGGACACATCCTTTCCTGGACTTATGGTACAAGTCCCCTACCCCTCTTCATCCCCAGAAGAAGTGGAACGGATCATCACCCGTCCTCTAGAAGACATTCTGTCTACGATCAACAATCTGGA
>JAGLRY010000396.1 GCA_023135995.1 Candidatus Aminicenantota bacterium
TCTCCAGATATAATCCGACATGTCATCGGCAATTTGATCCGCTAATTTTTGATCGTTGTTGGTCACGACCATGACCGTGGCGCCCACATCGGGGACATCCGCGTAGGCGAATCCGAAGGCGACAGACACATATGCGTCTTTCCTCTGATTCTCCCATCTTCGAGCCCTCTCCATGATCTCCATTGCTGGTGAGACACCTGTTCCCTGAAACACACTGGGAGTGATTACGCCAGGTTTCCGGGTCGCCATCGTGGATTTATACTCCCCACGGATCGTCTTGATCATAACGCGTGCGGCCCTCTCCCCTTGGAGAGTCGTATCATAGTGAGGATATCTTTTTATGATAAAAACGGCATCCGCAGCATCCGACAGCTCATGGTCTTCATTGGCATGAAGGTCGAGAGTGACAAAGATCGGGATGTCGCCGACCACAGCGCGCACACGTCGCACAAGCTCTGCCTCCGGTTTTGGGATCCCCGTGACAGCCATAGCACCATGAAGGGAGAGGAAGACACCATCAAAGGAACCCTGGTCCTTCAGGTCATCGGCGATGCCGTATGAGTACTTGTCATAAGCTTCTTGAGTGATCCAGCTTCCAGATGACCCCCCGCGTGCTCCCCTTGGAGAGAGAACACCCACGAGCTCCACGCCTCCGTACTCTTCACACATGGTCTTGAAACCCCCAATGTAGCCCTCGTTCGACCCTAAAAGATCTCTTGAGGAGGGTCCAAAGTACTCCCAATCTTCGATGGTCGTGGGTTTGGGACAGAACGTGCAGGTCTCATGGGAAAACCGGGCAACAGCGATCCGGATAGGCTTGTCCATCTCGGACGTTTTTTGACAACCAGACCCAAAAACCAGCACACCGACCAAAAAAATCAAACACGCCATAGAATTTTTCATTGGAGTCTCTCCCTTCTTTATTTTAATAAAAACCTATCACCGAACAAACATAAATGTCAAAAAAAAAGGAGAGGGACTCAAAGTCCCTCTCCTCGATTTTTAAAAGGAGTGAAAGATTATTTCTTCTTCAAGTGAACGTTGCCGCTAAAAGTCTTGACTTCGAGTGTGGCTCCTCCACCATTCACAGAGCCTTTCAGCTCTTTTTTACTGATTTTTCCAACCAGAGTGATCTCGAAATCGGATTCAATGGAACCACTGAAAGTCTTCACTTCCAGGTCAAAAGCCGCATCTGAAGGAATGGTCAGTAAAACATCTCCGCTGTGAGACTTAAAATTGTAACTCCCCTCGGAATAGATCACACCGACGTAATCAACATCGCCGCTCAGAGTTTTGGCTTTTATAACTTTGGCGTCTGTCACATCGAGCAGCTTCACATCACCGCTTATGTTTTCGGCAGTGATCGAGCCCTTGACTGAACCGGCCTTGATGGTTCCGGAGACTGTGTAGAGCTCGGCATCGCCGACCACATCATCCACCTTCACATTTCCGCTGACTGATTTGCAGTAGACACCCTTGGCTGCACCCAAGGCTGTTACGTCTCCGCTCACAGTCTTTCCTTTGAGGGTTCCTGCAACTTTTTCCAGGGTGACATCCCCGCTCACAGTCTCTGCCTTGGCCGCACCGCCAATATTGGCGAGCGTCAAATCCCCGCTCACTGAGTTGATGTCTGCAGTCGCCATGGACGGTATCATCAGCTTGAAATCGACAGAGACACTCATTTTTCTAGGGCCTTTCTTAGAATACTTGGTCACGATTCTCAGGATGCCTCCTTCTTCAGTGACCTCTATCTTGACCAATCCGGCATACTCTTTCGCCTTCTCCAGGGATGAGTGCTTTGAGATCTTGATGGCATCGATCTTCACTTCTCCCCTGTCCCAGGTCTTGACATCGATGTCTCCCGAGATGTTTTGAAGAAAGACCTTTCCATCCTTGGCGAGGGCAACTGTCTTTTCGAATTTCTCCTCGAACTTTTCCTTCGCCATTGACATAGACGGGCTGAATCCCAAGATGAGCAAATAGAAAAACAATACCGTCAGTGAAAATAGTGATTTTTTTAATCGCATATCGTACCTCCTTTTCTCTCCTTATATTGTTTCCTCCGTTTCCCTCTCAGGGGATGGAGTGTCTTTGACAGCCATGATTTCGTTGAGCAAGCTCGTTTTTTCTTTATAGACTGCCAATAAATATTTCCTCGACTCGATGTCATTCGGGTCGCTGAGCACAGCCTGTCTGCAGGCATTGATCGATCGATCGATGAGTTCAAAATTCGTACGGAATACCTCAGCGATTTGGGGATCAAGCTGCTCCTCTTGAGCCATAGCCGCTTCACTCAGGGCCTTTATGGCTAGTTGGTAGTGGTGTTCTGCTTCCTCGAGCTTCGCCAGCGTGTACTGCTGGTTCTCCAATTCAGGAACAACCGCCTGCCCAGACCAATATCTTGGTCCATAGATAAAGACGAGGCTGACAAAAACAACCAGGAGGACAGCACTGAGAACATAGCTGAGTCTTGGTAAGCTGAACCAGCTCTGTTTTTGAGGTGCGAGCGTTAGGACTTTCTGCTCCTCAGCAGTCATCTTTTCCTGGATCTTGCCCCAAGTGCTCTCCGGAGGAGAGAATGTGTCCAGCTCTTTGGCACTGCTGGAAATTATCTGAAAATCTTTCAGGAGTTTCTGGCAATCTGTGCACTGGGCACAATGCTCGTCCAGCTTCACTTTTTTTGCGGCATCCAATTCGCCGTCTATGTATTCGCTGATCCATTTTTTGGCTGTTAGACATTTCATCGGATCTCTCCTTATAACATCTGTTTCTTTTCAAGGAGTTTTCTGATCTTCATCCGTGCCTTGAAAAGCTGGGATTTTGATGTTCCCACAGAACAGTCCATGATCTGGGCGATCTCTCCGTGTTTGAATCCCTGGATGTCGTGGAGCATGAACACCGACTTCAACCGGGGAGAAAGGCCCTGAATAGCATCATCCAGAGTTTTGTTCATCATATCCTCTGGCCTGTGAGAACTTTTTTGGGTCATATACTCTTCCACTTTTTCAAACGGAACTTCTTTCTGGAAAACTCTCTTGTGAGTCCGCAGATGGCTCAAGCATGTATTCACCGCTACTCGGTAGAGCCACCCTACAAAGGTATTATCATTATCGAGAGTGTGAAGGTTGGAAAAGACCTTCACAAAGATATCCTGAAGAAGGTCTTCGGCTACGGCATGGTTTCGCGTATATCTAAAGGCCAAACCGTAGAGGGAAGACTTAAAGTGATCGTAGATGGCACCCATGGCCAACGTGTCTCCGGTGCGGCTTCGCTCGAGCCATTCGAGGAGTAGATCCGCACGTGCAGAGGAGGCTGATTCCATGTTTTTCTGGCTTTGATCTTCGCTCATAACTCGACCCGTCCTGTTTGCGCCTATTGTAACACACACGGCCTCTTCAATGCTTCGCAGGCTTCGTGTTTGGTGAGTTAAGCGATAATCCATCTTTTTCCCTCACACCTATAGATGAAACTGGGGCCTGAAAGGTTGCCTCTCTGCTAAATTTTTTTACAAAT
>JAGLRY010000397.1 GCA_023135995.1 Candidatus Aminicenantota bacterium
GCGCGGTGGATTGCCGTCGCGCCAGGGCGGGCCGATATCCGCAGACCCGCCGGCTTCCGAGTTCCGGAACTCGCATGCCGGGCAGGTAATTATTCTATTAGCTCTTTGTATTTAAAATCTTTAGAATCTGCGTTTACCCGCGGGTTGATCTGCGTCCAAAAAGGAAATTCCTATACACTCAAGATAAAAATTGGGATTTTGCCTTGTGAACCTTCAGATTTTGACTCTTTAGGAAGTCCAATATCGCCTTATTGAACAGGTGAGGGACCTCCCAGTACAACGCGTGACCACCCTGCTCAAAGATCAGTAGTTCTGCATTGGGTATTTCTGATTTTAGCTCTTTTGCCATGCCGGGGGGCGTCAACTCGTCATGCTTTCCCACAAGGATCAGTGCAGGCACATCGATTGGATGCAAACAGCCCCTGGTGTCGTGTGCGATATTAGCCTTCATCTGCCTTTCGAAGGCTTTGGAATTCCGCGAAAGATACCTCCCCGCAAAACGCGCCTTGATTTCCCGAACTTTTTCAGGATGTCCCCGGCGAAAAGGTTTCGAAAAAAGCCAAGGCATTACCATAGGATAATCATGAGATTTGCCGTTATTGTTCAAATGCTCCTTCCAGGAACCGTATAAGACCCCCACTCAGCCGTGTCCCCAGGAGGTCGTGCTAGCCAATATCAGACTAATGATCCTTTCAGGGGCGTTAAGGATGGCCTGCTGTGCTATCATACCCCCCATGGAGATTCCCAGTAGATGGGCTCGCTCGATTCTTAGATGGTCCATGAGACCAAGAGTATCCCGCGCCATCGTCTCTGTCGTATAGTTTTCTTTAGCACAGCGAGAACTTTCCCCTGAATCCCTATTATCGAAGACAATCAACCTGAAATGCTTCGAAAGCTCCGAAATCTGAAAACCCCAGGTTGCAATATTCTGGCCAAGACCGAGGATCATTATTAAGGGTAGTCCCTGGCCGTATTCCTCATAGTAGATTTGAATCTCTCCGATTTTTGCTTTAGGCATGCATTCCCTCTCTTTGGATTGAAACCCCTTTCTATCTCCACCTACATTTCTCGGAACTCCTCCTCACAACAGTCTTCCCCTCCGGCATCCCGGAAAGAGCTGACGTCTTTTTTTATTGACATATATGCCACAATGTCGTATTCAAAATCAAGTCCATTTTCCTTGAGTTCTCAAACAAAACTTTCTTGGAGGCACCTATGGACAGGGAAAAGTTTTTACGCACCCGCAAGGAGCTCGGCAAGACACAGAAACAACTGGCCCAACTTTTGGGCACTTCTCTAAAAGCCGTCCATAGTTACGAGCAGGGATGGCGATCGGTGCCCGTCCATGTGGAGCGGCAGGTCCTTTTTTTGCTCTCCATGAAACGAAGGACCAGTAAACACCATAAGTCGTGCTGGACCACAAAAAAGTGTGATCTCGAACGCAAGAAAATGTGCCCAGCGTGGGAATTTCAAGCTGGTCATCTGTGCTGGTTTATCAACGGAACCATCTGTGAAGGAACCGTACAAAGGGATTGGGATGAAAAGATGAGCACATGCAGAAGCTGCGAGGTCCTTCAGCCATTGTTGAATCCTGAAGAGGGTCATCCACTGTGAAAAGGTGATCCATGTTGAGCCTTGACACAAAATCTGGGAGAAAAGCCTGAAAAGCGCAACCCATACCGAAACCCCAACAATGCCATCCGTTGTTTGCAGATAAGTCTGAATATCCTTCCATAGCAGCATTTATTTATAATAAGCGTCGAACTCAGTTCGCTTCGCTCCCGCCCGC
>JAGLRY010000398.1 GCA_023135995.1 Candidatus Aminicenantota bacterium
ACTCGTGAATAATCCAGGCTTATTATAAAAATGTAGGGTCAGCTCCCCGAGTTGACCGAATTCAGGAAGGGATGACTGAATTATGAGAACAAAATATAAGGAAAATTTATTGGTTTAAGGAGAGATCGTATGAATAAAGTAGGAATAATCGGAGTTGGACAGAGCAGGTTTGTCAGGGGATATCCGGGTTCGATCCGCGAATTGGCCTTTGAGGGATTTAAAGAGGCCATGCAAGATGCCCAGATCTCTGTCGCAGATATCGACGCGTCCATCATCTGTTCAGCACCAGAGTACGATAAACAGCGCTCGCCCTCGGGCGTGTTTGCCGAATATCTCGGGCTCATCCCCCAGCCCACATTCTATCTGGAGAGCCTGTGCTCTTCGACCAGTATGGGATTGCGGATGGCCTATTCCCTGGTCAAGTCTGGTCTTCATGATATCGTGGCCGTTGTCGGTTTCCAGAAGATGTCTGAGATCTCTTCGGCGGAATCCCAGGAAAGGATGGGGCGGGGGGCGGATATCCAATGGGAAAGCCCCTTTGGCACGATGATGCCCGCCTATTACGCCATGTTCGCCCAGGCCCACATGAAAAAGTACGGGACCACTCTTGAAGATCTGGCCCTCGTGCGTGTGAAATCCGCCACATATGGACAGTTGAATGACAAAGCGCTGTTCCGCAAACCTGTCTCTGCAGAAATGTTCAAGGATTCGGAACATTTCATGTCCGGGCCTGTCTCCAGCCCATTGCGTGTGGGTGATTGCTGTGCCAACGCTGATGGGAGCTCCTGTCTGATTGTAGCCAGCGAGGAGAAAGCTAAAGCTTTAGGCCAAAAACCTGTCTGGATCTTGGGATTGGGAGCGGCTTCGGCCAGCGTCAATATGTCCGGAAGAGACCTGTTCACGGGATTGGCCGTTGCACGGCAGGCGTCTGAACAGGCCTACACAATGGCCGGTGTGAGACCTAAAGATATCGATGTGGCAGAAGTGCATGATTGTTTCACGGTGTCAGAGATTATGGCTTACGAGGACCTCGGTTTTGCAGAGCCTGGTGAAGGGAAAGACTTGATACAAAGCAAGGAAACGTACAAAGAAGGTAGAATCCCTGTCAACGTGGACGGCGGCCTGCTGTCTAAGGGCCATCCAATCGGCGCGACGGGTGGATCACAGATCAGGACCATCGTCCTGGAACTCAGGGGTGAGGCCGGGGAGATGCAGGTCAAGGATCCCGAGATCGGCCTGGTCCACAACATCGGTGGCGTGGGCCTTTACGGTGTAGTCACGATTCTGGGGAGGTAACCAATGAGTGAGAAAAAGAAAAAAGAGATCGATGATCGTTTCAAAAAATTCGGAACGGTGAGCTATACTTCTGTCACAAAAGTCAATGACTTCATCAAATACATGGAAGAAGGGAGGGTCATGGGCACACGTTGTCTAGATTGTGGCTTGATGTTTTTCCCTCCCAGGGCTCAATGCTACAAGTGCCTCTCCAGCAACGTGGAATGGTTCGAAGTAGAAGGAGCCGGAAAGCTCATCACGTACAGCAAATTGAAGTATGCGCCCATCGGATTCGAGGACGACCTCCCGTATTACATTGCTGTTTTGGATTACGGAGACTATAAAGTCTTCGGCAGGATCGCGGGAGACTTTCTGGAGGAAGAGATCGAGCTGGGTATGGCCATGAAGACTGTAGTGAACGCACTCCCCAACGGCCAGTTGAACTATATCTTCGAAAAAATCTGACCCGCTCTTTATAACGCTGAGTCTGTAGAGGTCAGCCTACAATGATTTGTCAATTGGATTCGATCAGCTGTTGAGAATAGCCTCCACTTCTTCTTTATCCACGTCTGTCACGTAGGAAATTCCACTGATGTTTGCCGCATCATGAGTTAAAGATGCGATATCATCTCGTGTGATGTATTCCAGAGTGAACTTTCTGTTTCCTGCCATAAGCTGCCGCAGACCTTGATTCAGTCGCTTGAAATAACCGTGCACACCGAGAGCGCCTGGCGGAAGTTCATCGAATTTTTCACCATACTTGTTCTTTAACTCAGAAGCTGTGACAAAGATCTCTTCGATCTTGTTGCCAAAGCGTTCGACATAAACAGGGATTTGATCTTCTTTGATTCTCTTCCCGATGGTCTTTCCGACCATTGCCGCTGCAAGAGGCGACCGGGCCATACCGATCGCTTTGAAATAAGGCGCGCCCAGTGCAAGAGCTTTGTAGATCTGGTCTTCGAAGGTTATTCCCCCGGCGACGCACACATCAGGGATAAACTCACCTTTTTCATCGAGCTTGCGGAGATACTCATACAACAGGGACCATAATTCAACGCTCGGTATCCCCCATTCGTTCATCATCCGCCATGGGCTCATCCCTGTCCCACCGCCGGCTCCGTCGACTGTGAGAAGGTCTAGCTTGGCCTTTGAGGCATACTTGACCGCACGGGCGAGGTCGGCGGGCCTGTAGGCGCCTGTTTTTAGGAAGACATACTTAGCTCCGGCTTTTCTGAGTTCTTCAACTCTGGCCATGAATGTTTCTTCCTCGACCATGCCAAGCCTGGAGTGTCTTTCGAATTCTTTAAAACTGCCTTTTTCGAAAGCTTTAATGATATTGGGATCTTCGGGGTTAGGGAGCACGATATAACCGTGTTTGTAGAGTT
>JAGLRY010000399.1 GCA_023135995.1 Candidatus Aminicenantota bacterium
AAGTTTCCTCGCTGGGGAAACTGAGTATGTTTTAGATATCACACAATCTGATCAATCGGAATAACATCAACACGGATTCGGAAATGCAAACCTGCGATCTCAAGGTTTTGACTTTATTGTGGAGTGGTATCAATGTATATTTGAGTTTCATGAAGGAGGCTTAAATGAAGAAATCTTCTGTTTTTATCGGAGCGGTCATCATTTATGAAGAATGAATGAATCTCCCTTGTTTTCGGCACACACAAACTTGGATTTGAAATTTTGGTCGGCCGCTTCCTCAGCAAAGCTGCGGTAGAAATATTCGTCCCCACTGGCGTGCATCGGGAACACGGCTTTGGGTTGTAACTTCACGAGAGTATAATACACGCCTGTTTTCACGGCTTCTGTATCTCTGAATCCACATCCTTTGATAGATATGAAGGCCATGTCTGGAAATTGCCCCATCCCAGCCAGATAGTCGATCTCATCTGAAAAGGATTTTTCCAGCTCTTTTGTCCTGTTCGCGTGATCTCCGGTATGAAGAATAACAAGACCATCAGTTTGAACGAGGAATCCCACGCCAGCATCTGTAGAGGCGATGGTTCTGATTGTCATTCCATCGACGACTTTATCTTCTCTGGGATTCATGATCTGAACATAATCCGGAGTCTCCTTTGGCTTAAATCCGAATATGTACTCGATATCTTGGAGGGAGTTTTTCCATTCATAGATAGCAGGGGTGAAGTGATCAATATGTTCGTGTGTGACAAAAACATAGACATTCTGGCTCTTGATCTCTTCTGGGAGTATGTGCCCGTTCAATAAGGAAGCCATATCGGCCCTGCGTTCATCCTCCATGTAATCAAAGATCAACAACCTGTTCGTGGTCTTTACAGCCCAGCCGGCATTTCCTAGATACAAAATAGCTGCTTCACCATCTTCGAGGGTTCTCTTGAGAAATGGAGGCCTCGAGTTGTATTCTTCAGGAAGAGTGATATCTGCACCATGTGTTTTTAGTAGACCAGCAATTCTTTTGTGTCCATACCTTTTCGCATACTGAAGGGCTGTTTTTCCGGACTTATCACTGGCGTCGATATCTACTCCATTATCGACAAGAAGTTCGACGATGTCTGTATAGCCTTTGAGTGTTGCCAAATGAAGAAGATTACGTCCCGATTCCTCGAGCTTGCCTTGTGTTTGTGCCCCATGGGAGAGCAGCCATTCAACGATCTCGGTTTTTCCTTGTCGGATCCCAAAATATAATGGGGTTTCCCCACGATCGGATTTCGTATTCACATCCGCTCCTCGAGCAATAAGAATATTCAGCGCATTTTTGTTGCCCAATGCTGCGGCGCCTTGCATCAGCGTAACTCCGCCCTCGTACCTTTCATTCACATTCTGGCCACTGTCGAGAATCGGCTCGATTAGATCCTCGGGTCCGAAGAAGAACGCATAAATGATGGCATTTGCTCCTTCTTTACTCTTGATCTTTACATCGGCTCCCATTTCTATCAGCATGTGGGCTAGGTTTGGTTTTTTGAGTATAATGGCGTTGAGCAAAGGTGTTCTCCCTTCTTTGTCCAGAGCATCGATGTTTGCTCCTTCTCGAATGAGATATTCTACCAGCTTTTTGTGGCCGCCCATAACAGCGACATGAAGGGGAGTCCTTCCATCTTCTGTCTTTGAGTTGAGCACTGACGGATCTTTAGCGATCAGATTTTGAGTTTTTGAGAGATCTCCTTGCTGCACCGCTTCATGGATGTCGTCCGCTCCGGCAAACATCACAAACAATAAGACGATCAACAGGATAAGTAGAATGACTTTTTTTTCCATTTTGCTTACCTCCTTTTGTTTGTTTTTAAAAACATGCTATACATCTTGTTTGCCCACATTATAGGGTTCTTGGATACGGGTACAACAAGAAATGGATGAATCCCCACAGATAATGGATGAACCTCCCAAAACTCTGGATGACTCACCTTGCATTGCGCAGGGATTTGGATTTAAATATAGAGGATAGAAATTTTGACGAAAATGAAAAAACTGGGTCAGATATTTACTTCTCGCATTGCATACCATATGTACTTCTGGATTTTCTTCTTCGGTTTGATATTTTTATCATCCGGAGCAAAGGAAGAGTCTCTAACCGTACGAGTGGTCCAAAATTTGGAATATATCGCATTTCTGATTGTGCCTGTTTATTTTCATTTTCTCATCCTCGATCGATTTTTTTACAAGAAAAAGTATGCGTTGTATGTTGTGTTTTTAGTCGCGATACTGTTTGGCTGGGGTTATCTTGTGGACAGATTTTTCTACCAACGTCACATGGAAAAGAGCAGCCTGGTCAGCGCGATAGTGATGATCTTTTTTATGCTGTTGATCACCACATCTTTTAAAGTATTGGCGGATAGCGTTAAGCAGAGATTCCTTATGCAGCAGATCGAAGCCAAGCAGGTCCAGACAGAGCTCCGTCTTCTCAAGGCGCAGATCAATCCTCACTTTCTGTTTAACACTCTGAACAACCTGTTCGGGATGGCGCGGAAGCAAGATCCCCAAACGGCTGATAGTATTGCGGGATTGTCACATCTCATGCGGTACATGATCTATGAAAGCAATGTGGAGTTGATCAGCCTGGAGAAAGAAATTCAACAGATCAATCGACTCATCGAATTGCAAAAACTCCGGTTTACTAAAGATGATGATGTCCAGATAGATTTTGCGATCGATGGGGAGGCTGCGAACGCTCAAATCCCTCCGATGCTTTTAATCCCTTTTGTGGAGAATGCCTTTAAACACGGAATCAGTCTTGCTACTCCATCATTTGTTCGGATCCACCTGAATGTAGATGAGGATAAGCTGGAATTTTCGGTCAGCAACAGCAAACATTCAAGGTCCGAAAATAAAGAGGAAGAAGGACTGGGGATCGGGCTCCAGAACGTTAACCGCCGGCTCGAGCTTCTCTATCCAGGAAAACACGAGTTGGCGATTAGCGATGGAGAGAAGGTGTTTGAAGTTCGCCTTGTACTCAGGAATGTCTGAATGAAAACGGTTATGAAGTGCCTGGCCATCGATGACGAGCCTGTGGCATTGGATATTCTCGAGGATTACATCGCAAAAGTTCCTTTTTTGGAGTGTGCAGGTGTCTTTAGGGATCCTTTAAAGGCACTGGATTATCTCCGGAAAAACAGCGTTGACTTGATCTTTCTGGACATCAATATGCCTGATTTGACAGGAATTCAATTTTTAAAAACACTAAAGGAGTCGCCGCTTGTCATTTTTACGACTGCTTACTCTGAGTATGCTCTGGAAAGCTATGACTATGATGCTGTGGATTATCTTTTGAAGCCCATAGAGTTCGAACGATTTGTCAAAGCTTCGAATAAAGCCTGTGAGATGTTTCAGATTAAGGCTCAAGGGATGTCTGCATCTGTTGGTGAAAGAGAGCATATATTCATAAAAAGCGGGACACACTACCATAAAGTCAAAATCAAGGATATCTATTATATTAAGGGCACAGGGAATTATGTGACTTTTGTTATGGATCAGAAAGAGGTCCTCTCACTCTTGACCATGATGAAGGTTCTGGAAATCCTCCCCCCGAGCATTTTCTATCGCATCCACAAATCCTATATCATCAACTCTCTTCATGTAGACCTCATCGAGAATGAGGAAGTCAGGATCCGGGGCGAGAGGTTCCCGATCGGAGATAGCTATCGCGAAGACTTCTTCAAAGCCATAAAACGGCATAACCCCTGACAAAACCTTTCGGTTTGACACTCTTCCGCTAAAGCATTATCTTATACAAGCCTGTACAGTACCCAGGACAAATTTATACGATCCTAGACAAATAAATCAGAGAGTTGTGACGAATGAAGTGTCCGAAATGTCAGACGGATAACCTCGAGGATTCGCGCTTCTGCAGCCAGTGCGCAGCCGCATTCGATACCGCAACAGATGAACCAGCTGAAGCTGTAAAAGCCAAATCCTTTGATACCTCTCAGGATGAATTCAGTGAAGCGACCAGAACTATAGAAACAGCTACGCGGAGCCTTGCGAAAGGAACGATTATTGCCGAGAAATACAGGATTGTCGAAAAGTTGGGCGAAGGGGGAATGGGTATTGTCTACAAGGCTCTAGACTTGACGCTCAACCGGGATGTGGCTCTAAAATTTCTCCCTCCGGAATACACACGCGATAAAGATGCACGGGAGCGTTTTGTTCGAGAGGCAAAGGCTGCATCCGCGCTCGATCATCCCAACATCTGCACTGTCCATGAGATCAACAAGACTGAAGATGAACAGGTCTTCATTGTCATGGCTTACTATGAAGGACAGAGTCTCAAAGGAAAGATCAAGCGTGGTCCTATGAAGCAGAGGGAAGTCATTGACATCGCGCTCCAAGTGGCACAAGGAATTTCCGCTGCGCATAAAAAGGGGATCATTCACAGGGATGTGAAACCCACCAACATCATGATCACAAATGAAGGTGCTGCAAAAGTTCTGGATTTTGGTATTGCAAAACTCAGCGGACAGGAGGGACTGACCCGGCCTCTGTCCACGGTTGGCACTGTGTCGTACATGTCACCCGAACAGGCCCGTGGAGAAACGGTGGATGTCCGGACAGATATCTGGTCGTTGGGCATTGTTTTGTATGAAATGATAACCGGGCGGCTGCCTTTTAAGGGAGACAATACACAGGCCATTTTATACTCTGTGATGAATGAAGAACCCCGATCCGTGAAGGATCTTCGGTCCGAAATTCCTTCAGAGTTGGAACACATCATACAAAAGGCTCTTGAAAAAGATCCCAAGAAGAGGTTTTCTTCCGGACGGGAATTGGCTGCAGAACTTGAGGATTTAAAGTTACGTTTGACTTTGGGGAAAGTTCCTGTTTTTAGACCGAGGTACTTGTTCAGGTCGCGAAAGCGAGTGATGATCGCCGGCGCGATCTGTATGCTGGTGCTTGCGGTGATTTTTATCGCATGGATACTGACTCGGCCCAGCCTGGCTTTTGAGGAGCGTGACAAGCTGCTTGTAGCAGATGTCGATAACCAGACCGGAGAGGCTGTATTCGATCTAGCGTTGAGAGTGGCGATCGAGGCGGACCTCCAGCAGTCGCCCTTCGCCCGGATATTCGACAAGAGCGAGGTCGCTGAAACTCTGCGCTTGATGCGTAAGGATCCGAGTTCTCTTATCGATGAAGAGTTGGGCATGGGGATCTGCCGATTTGCTGGCGTGCGGGCCTTGATCCTTCCCCGGATCCTTTCGGCAGGAGAGGCCTATGAGCTGCAAGCGATTTTGATCGATCCTGTTAAGATGCGGCATGTGGACAGGATCCGCGTGACCGCACTCGGCCAGGAGGAGGTCCTTCTCCATGCGATCGATGAGTTGGCGCGTGAAGTCCGTTCCAGTTTGGGAGAATCCATAGGGTCGATCGAAGAGGCGGATGCGCCTGTCGTAAAGGTGACAACTTCGTCATGGGAAGCCCTCCAGTATCTGGCGATGGGGCAGAAAAACCGTAGAGCGGGTCAGTTTAAAGAGGCTGAAGGATTTTATAATCTGGCCATCGAGAAAGATCCACATTTTGCCTCGGCAAAGGGGGCCCTTGGATTAATTCTCATCCAGTTCTTGAATCAGAAGGAAAAAGGCCAGGAGATGCTCCGGCAAGCTTTACAGGATGCAGAGGGCCTGCCGCAGCAGGAATACCTCATGATCAAAGCTGTCAACAAGTGGTATGTGGACGAGGATTTTAATGGGGCTTTGGAGGAATATCATATAGTCAGAGAACTCTATCCTGACCTCTGGACCGCTTACAATAATCCCGGTGTTATCCTCAGAGGGCTCGGCCGATTTGATGAAGCCATCACTATGTTCGAAAAGGCCGCAGAGCTTGCTCCTCGGGCAAGTACGCCTCTTGCAAACCTCTGGTTCACACATCTGAACTATAAAAAAGATCCCCGCGCAGCTGAGGAAATTGGGAGGCGTTTGATAGAGCTCGGTCCTGAGATCGCTTACTGTCATCATTTTTTTGGATACAGTCTAGCGGCACAAGCAAGGTTTGAGGAGGCATTAGACGTCTACAAGAAGACTATTGAGATCGAACCGAACCATCCTTATGGCAGACCCAATCTGGCTCATCTGTTGCTTGCTACGGACAGAGCTGAAGAAGCCATTCCGCATTACCGCGAGGTGCGTGTGCTTGTCAGCCAGGGACAGATACACGGGACTTATGTGAGCTCCAGTTTGGACTTGGCCATCGCCATCAAGTTTGCTGGAGATGAGGAAATGACAAAAAAAGTGGCTGCTGAGGGGAAGGAAGCTCACCTGAAAACTATGGAAGAGATGGCACCGAATGCACAGCTCTTCTTAGTCATGGCCCTTCTTGATGTTGTGAGTGGAGATCTTGAAGAAGCAGAGGAGTATGTAAGAAAAGCCCATGAGGTGGGAATAATCGGTCCCCATTCGACAATGAACCTGGCTGAATATTACGCTCTTTTAGGAAAAAAGGAATTGGCCATAGAAACGCTTAAGAAAGCCTTTGAATTGGGCTACTCTGATCCCTACTTCCCCTTGATCATTCCGGCATTCCAGCCCATTCGATTCGAACCGGA
>JAGLRY010000004.1 GCA_023135995.1 Candidatus Aminicenantota bacterium
AGTGCCCAAATGAGTATTCCGAAAAACATTGTAACATTCTAATATTGAGTCAGTTATGATAAGTATCGGCATTTTTTATGAATAGTTCAGGTTAAGGGATCTCTAAAAGAACAGTAGCCCATGCTGCAATCGCCTCGCCATGGCCGACCGCATCAAGCCCTTCATTGGTCCTTGCCTTGATTCCCAGATCCTCCGGCCCGATCCGCAGGATGGCACACAACGTTTCCTTCATCCGGGGGATATGCGCGGCCAGGCGCGGTTCCTCTGCAATGACCAGAGAATCGATGTGGGCGATTTTGGTACTGTTTTTTTCCAGCCGTTGGACAACCACTTTGAGCAATTCCGCGCTTCGGATATCCTTGTACTGGCTGTCTGTTTCAGGGAAATGGTGCCCGATATCTTTTTCCCCCAGAGCACCCAAAAGCGCATCAACGATAGCGTGAATCAAACAGTCTCCATCGGAGTGGCCTAACAATCCTTTGGCAAATGGGATCTCTATCCCCCCAAGGAAGAGTTTTCTTCCATCTACCAAACGATGGATATCGTAGCCGAGCCCGGACTTAATCTTCAAGCAACACCTCTGCGATCCGGATGTCTTCGGGACTGGTGATCTTGATATTTCTGGGGTCGCCCTCCACAATAACGACCTCTCCCCCCATCCGCTCCACAAGAGCGGCTTCATCCGCACTATAGGTGCCATCCTCTCTGGCCTGATCCAAAGCAGCCTTGAGGATAGGGTAGGAAAATCCTTGAGGGGTTTGCACACGGCGGAGCTTTTCTCTGTCCACGGTCCGGAGGATCTTATCCCCTTCAACAGCTTTCACCGTATCCTCAATAGCGATGACAGGAACCGCGGCTCCATTCTTCCTGGCTGCTGCAATGACTCGACTGAGAAGGGCATGGTCGACTAGAGGTCGAACCCCATCATGGATGAGAACAAAATCTGTCTCCCGAGGATCGATCTGGTTAAACCCGGCCATCACAGAATCCTGCCTTTGTTTTCCTCCCGTGACCACAGTTGCAATTTTGGGGAACCGCCTCATGTATTCGTCTTTTTCGATATCACTCATCAAAACAAGAACGATTTCCGCCACCTGGACGTGAGTATCAAAACACCCCAAGCACCACTCCAAAACAGGCTTTTCCCTGAGCGGAGCAAACTGCTTGGGTGCGCCAAACCGTTGTCCCTCACCGGCAGCGACGACGATCGCAGTGACCTTATTCATGGGGCTCTTCGTTATAGCGGCCGAATATCATCTTGCCCACAGTCGTCTGGAGCACAGAGGTGACCGTGACACTCACGGTCTGTCCGATCATCTTCCTTGAATTGTCCACGACAACCATGGTTCCGTCATCCAGATAGGCGACTCCCTGATCTTTTTCCTTCCCCTCCTTCAGGATGAAAACCCGGATCGACTCGCCAGGAAGGACGACAGGTTTCATGGCATTGGCCAGCTCATTAATGTTCAAGATCTGGATCCCCTGGAGTTTGGCGATCTTGCTCAGGTTGAAGTCATTGGTGATGATCTTGGCGTCTTGATGCTTGGCCAGTTCGATAAGCTTGGAATCCACATCCTGGACCTCAGGAAAATCCACCTCCGAGATCACAACCGAGACCTGGGAAGATTTTTGGAGGTGATCCAATATCTCAAGCCCCCTCCGTCCTCGCTGTCTTTTGATCCCGTCAGAAGAATCGGCGATTAGCTGGAGCTCCTTCAGGATAAACTGCGGGAGGATCAATGCGCCCTCAATAAAGGCTGTGTCACAGATGTCGGCAATCCTCCCGTCGATGATCACACTGGTGTCCAAGATCTTATAGGTCCGTCCCACGCTTTTCTCTTTGAAAAAACGGAGAAAATAGGCGGGATCGAGCCACTCGAACCTCTGTGTTCCGACTAGGAATCCGATGTAGGGGAGGATCAGAAGAAAAAAGATCCGGATAAAGGTCGTTGTCGAGCTGTCCGGTGCAATAGTCTGATAGATGGAGCCGAAGAGCCATCCGAACAGAACGCCCGCAAAAGTGCCTAGAGTTGACCCCCAAATGATCTTAAACTGGCTCTTTCTTATCCTCGTCTCAAGATAAACGATGATAACGCCCAGCACAAATCCAGTCAGAGCCCCGTATTGGGGTGCGAGCTGAAAAGGGGGGGAAAAATATCCGGATGCCGCGATCGAAGCGACAACCAGGATGCGAAGAATAAAAATACCCATTATGATAACCTCAACATCCTGAATTATTCATAAAAAATGCTGATACAATTATTTAACTCTAATGAATTCTGCATTTCAACATGTCTATCCATTAGAGCAAGACGGTTCCTTTAAGATTGAAAACTCTTTTCATTATAATCAGCATTCTTTACCCTTCGGGCGAGCTGATCTC
>JAGLRY010000040.1 GCA_023135995.1 Candidatus Aminicenantota bacterium
CATCTCCACAAAATGAAGGCCAGCCTTCCTGAGATCTCTTCTGTCAGCTGGACGAATTTTATGACAGGAACAAATCCAGGATCTCACGGCATCTTTGGTTTTACAGACCTAAAAGAGAATTCGTACGATCTGCGTTTTCCAAACTTTCTTGATGTCAAAACCGAAACATTCTGGGACAGGCTCGGTGAACAGAAAAAGATGTCTGTTGTTATCAATCAGCCTTCCACATACCCGGCCCGGAAAATCAACGGAATTCTCATTTCTGGCTTTGTGGCCATTGAAATGGCCAAAGCTGTCTCTCCCCTTGCCCTCAAAGACCCTCTCGAAAAATTGGGATATCAGATCGACATCGATACGTTCAAAGCTAGAGAAGATCATGAATTCCTTTGGAAGGATCTTGCCCGGACTCTTGAAGGCCGGCACAAGGCCTTTAATTCACTCTGGGAAACAAACTGGGACTACTTTGAGATCGTGATAACAGGAACAGACAGACTGCAGCATTTCCTATGGTCTGCATACGAAGATGAAAACCACAAATACCACAAAAACTTCCTCGATTATTACCGGCAATTGGACACATTCATCGAAAAGATCGTGGACGCATTTACCACGCAGACAGATGGAGATGACGGGCTGTATCTCCTTTCTGACCACGGTTTCGCTGAGATAGAGCAGGAAGTCTATTTGAATGTATGGCTCGAGCAAGAGGGATATCTCAGCTTTGAAACGTCTTCACCCAAAGACCTCACAGAGATCAGTGCCGCCTCCCGTGCGTTTACGATGGATCCTAATCGTATTTATCTCAACCTTAAGGATAAATTTCCCAAAGGATCCGTCGATCCATCAGAAAAACAGGATCTCAAAAAAGAACTTGCAGAGAAACTGAAAAGTTTGGAATGCTCAGGGCAAAAAGTGGTTAGAGATGTTTTTGATACGGACGAGATATACTCTGGACCTCATGTCGCATCCGGACCTGATTTGATCGTCCTCTCCGAATATGGATTCGACATGAAAGGTTCCGTCAAGAAAAAAGAGATCTTCGGACGCACAAGCTTACAAGGTATGCACACATGGGATGATGCCTTCTTTTGGGCCAACAGCGAAAAAGGAGAGGACCTGTCCATATCTGATCTATCTGGCATCATAATGGAGAACTTCTCATGAGGACAAAGCAAAAATTGGCTTTCCTCATCCTAGGTGTTTGTGTTTTTGCGCTCCCCTTGGCGGCCTATATAGGCCCTGGGGCGGGTTTCGCCTTTCTTTCATCTTTCCTCGTTCTGTTTTTAACGTTTTTCCTTGCTGTTTTCTCCTTTCTTTCCTGGCCATTTCGTCTTCTAATGCGTCTCCTTAGAGGACAAAAGGCATACAAAAAGAGTCTCATCAATCAACTGGTGATCGTGGGATTAGACGGCATGGAGCCAACCCTTGTTGAAAAGTACATGGGAGAGGGAAAGCTCCCGAACCTCAGAAACCTTAAAAAAGAGGGGACATACGCCCGATTAAAAACAACAACACCAGCCATTTCTCCAGTGGCTTGGTCCTCGTTCATGACCGGAAGCCATCCCGGGAAACACAACATTTTTGACTTCCTCAGCCGGGATCCCAAAACCTATCTTCCGGATCTATCTTCTGCCCGCATCGGAAATCCCAAGAGATTTCTTCCGCTCGGAAAATATAAGATCCCCCTATCAAAACCCGAAATCAAAGGAATGCGCAAAAGCATCCCCTTCTGGAAAATACTGGGCGACAGCGGGATCTTCTGCTCTATTTTGAGAATCCCGATCACGTTTCCTCCAGAAAAATTCAGGGGCCATCTCCTCTCGGGAATGTGTACACCAGACCTCAAGGGGAGCCAAGGAACCTTCTCTTTCTACACATCAGAAACAGAGAGAATCGAAAAGCACGAAGGCGGCATGATGATACCCGTCACTCTTAATGGAAATATGGTCGAAACCTATATCTCAGGTCCTGAGAATACCCTCCTCAAAAAAGAAGAAGAGATGCGTCTCCCCATGACCATCCATTGCGATAGAGATAAAGACGAAGTGCGTATCGAAGTGTCCGGTCAAACAATACACCTCAAAGTCAAAGCCTTTTCGGATTGGGTAAAAATTGCCTTTCGGCCAGGACTGGGAATGAAAGTGAGGGCCATCTGCCGGTTTTATGTTTCAGAAATCTCTCCGCATCTCAAGATGTATCTCACTCCGCTCAATATCGACCCGGAAAAGCCGGCTCTACCCATCTCTCATCCATTTATCTACTCCGTCTATTTATCCAAGCTCCTCGGAGATTATACAACGTTGGGAGAAGCCGATGACACGTGGGCTCTGAACGAGGGCATCTTAAGCGAGGATTCCTTCATCAAACTGGCTTATGACAACCACCAGGAATCCGAGGACATGCTCTTTAACGCTATGGCCAAGACAAAAAAGGGCGTGGTGGCCTGTTGGTTCCAAACCACAGACAGTATTCAACACATGTTTTTCCGATATCTGGATAAAAAGCATCCTGCTCTAAAACACGGGCAGAGAGAAAAAAGCGCCAGAGTCATCGAAGACCTGTACAAAGATATGGACGACCTCGTGGGAAGAGTGCGGGAAAAGCTTAACAAAAACAGCATGCTCATCGTCATGTCCGACCATGGATTCAAATCCTTCCGCCGAGGCGTGAACATCAACTCATGGCTCTATAAGAACGGCTATCTGCACATCAAAGACGGCAAACAAACAAGTGAGGAGTGGTTCAAGGATGTCGACTGGAACCGCACAAAAGCTTACGGACTTGGACTGGGAGGCATATACATCAACCAGAAAGGGAGAGAAGCTCAGGGCATCGTCGATCCCGGTGAAGAGACGAAGACATTGAAGGAAGAGTTGATGGAGAAGCTCAACGGCCTCAGGGACGGCGAGACAGGAGAGGTGGCTATCAATAAAATCTATGACAGAGACAAGATCCCTCCCGGTCCTTACATAGTGAATTGCCCGGACTTCATCGTGGGGTACAACGAGGGATACAGAGTGTCATGGGATTCGGTGACCGGTATTGTGAACTCAACGATCTTTGAAGACAACAGGAAGGCCTGGAGTGGAGATCACTGCATCGACCCTCGGCTTGTTCCCGGCATAATCTTTTCTAACTTCAAGCTGAACACATCAGAACCCTCGATCATAGATATTGCGCCAACAGTCTTGGAGCTCTTTGGTATTAAAGCGCCCCAGCACATGGACGGACATGCGTTGATCGATACAGAAACGGCACAATCGAAGGGAGAAACACAAGAAAACCGTGATGAATGACGTTCGAGTGTCCCAATTGGTGATTTCGAAAACGAAAAAGGGGGTGGCAGTGCGGCTCTATTCAAATGTAGGGACCGTTTCCCAAACGGTCCGTTCGGGGAACGGACCCTACATAGACAGGTCCCATGCCCGTCCAGCCCTTCACACG
>JAGLRY010000400.1 GCA_023135995.1 Candidatus Aminicenantota bacterium
TGCTGCTGCTTTCACCTTTTCATCTTCGCGCTGATGATAAATTAGCAGTGAAAATGAGCTTTGGCCTCGCGTATGGCGGGAAAGTGGAAGGGCAAGCTGTATCCACAACAGGTTTTTTTGGGTATCAAGCCGCCGAACCGGAAAAAGCAGGCTCAGGAATGGATTTCACCTTGGAGTTCATCTACCAGCTCAATCCAAACTTTGGCCTTTCCCTGGGATTCGGTTTTATCAACAAGTCCTTGCAGGGTCATTCAGGAATATTCACAGACGACCAGGTCATGTTGGCAACTTTCTGGTATGAGCCAAAGTTCACTTCAGAAATCTACCCGCTTACCCTATCTGGTATCTTTTCTCTCCCTTTATCAGACAGTTTCGATCTTAATCTTCTTGGAGGAGTGGGATATTATTTCGGAAACGTAGAAGTCACGGATCCCAACAGGAGTGTTTTAACCGACAATCCCGATTACTTCTGGTACCACTTCACTTGGATCATGAAAAGCAAAGTGAACTCAATCGGATTTCACGGAGGGGGTGGACTCGACATCACGCTGGGCGGGGGACTGATCATCTCTCTGGAAGCCATCTACAGAAGTGTGAGCTTTAATAATTTCGAGACTTCGGTCATCCAAGACCTTATCACCTATAATCCTCCTGAAGGGCTCTGGGGAAATTCGACATTTCTCTACGCCGAACAGAAGGCGGGAGAAGTTGATATGGGAGATCTGGAATACCCGGTCACGAATTTTAGCCTGACTGGTTTTGTATTCAAAGCGGGCTTTAAATTGAGATTCTAGAATGTCCTTCTCTAAATCTCTTTGAGTAATTTCTTCTTATTCTTTATGGCCTGAAGAACACCGGGAAGAACGAGTTCTTTTCCCTTATCGTCAAAGTCACTTTTTATGATCTCTGTCTGATCTTCCAGAACAAAATATGTGAGGACTTTTGCGTATTTGGCGATCCCTATGACAGGTCTTCCTTTACTGCGTTCCATGTAAGTGATTTGGATCGTTACTTTTTTCTTTTCATCGACATCCTGAACCAATATCACAACATGGATATCCTTATTTGTATCGTCGTCGTCTTCTCCCACAAAGAATTCTCTCTTGATAAAATCGTACCCAGGATATTTTTCGAACCCTTTCACCTCCTGGTAAATCTCTTTAAGAATCTGGGAAGTATCATTTTTCTCGATGGAAATCACGGAAAGTCGTACAGGGAATACGAATTCAGACAGGCATAAAAGGAGAGAAAAAACAGCCAAGCCGCTGAAAACCTTTTTAGCCGCTGAAAACCTCATTCTCCCTGCATTTTTATTCTCCCACATTTTGGGCGTAATTTCACTTTTTTGTTCAAGATATAAGCACCCCTAAAACCGTGAACGTCATTCATCACGCTTTCAGGGATGCTTTCGTTCAAGATTAAACGCAGCGTTTCAAGGCTAAGCGAGAAAGACAAAAATTCACCCCTTTATTCCACCTCTTACGGTGATTGATACTATCATTGGATAAGGCCATACTGTGTATGGCATAGCCAAGGTTTGCCTAGGTTCTTATCCAATGAAACAGACTGAAATATTGTGTCCCTATTGTAAAAATTCACATCTCCGTGAAATAAGGCTCCCTCCTCAATCCATGAATTCTATATGGGGAGACGAAGCAAAAACAGAGAATATCAGACTGTTTTATGTGTGTTTATCTTGCACAAAAATGCTAAGCGAAGAAGAATTGAATATTTAGCCTCTCATTTTTTCAATTTTGTTTAAATTCACACGACTAAAAGGATGGATTAAGTTGTGGTTTATCAAAAATATCTACATTTCTATTTATTGTTCTACCAATTTAAGACCTTCTGGGGGGTGATGGGCCAAAGAACTTAGGGAGGATCCATGGACGCAAATAAAATTTTTGCAGATAAGTACGGCAAAGATCTGATGGAGCTACACAAGTTAATGGTTGAATTGGAGCAAATCGACATTGTAAGGCAGCGTTCAGGAAAACCGCACTGGAAAGCAGAAAAGGAATACAGAGATTTTTTTGCCAAGCAAACAAAAGCAGTGGCGATTGTCCAGAACGGCGTCTTCGTCCGGGCAAACACCCAGATATCAGAAATGATAGACTGTTCTCCAGAAGAGATCATCGGAAGCCCTTTTGGACAGTATATACATCCCAGTGAACGACAAAGAGTACAAAAGAACTACGAGAACAGGATTGAGGGGAAAGAAGCGCCTATCATCTATAAGACCATTGCCCAACATAAAGATGGAAGAAACATTTATGTTATTTTAAAGGCAGGGGCGATCACATTTTGGGAAAAACCCGCTATTTTCCTTATTGCAGAAATAGATCCCGATCAAAAAGATAAATAAATGAAGTGAAAGTGAATCCCCTTCGGTTTTGATCAAATTGCAGTAAAATTCGTGACTTCATCCTTTGCGCCTCGCGCCGACCCAACCTAACCACTAAATTAACCTCAACTCGTGAATAATCCAGGTTAGGTAGACAACTTACATAACTCTGCAACCTTTTTCTATTTCACTTCGTATAAGTAATATATGTATTTATGATAAATATATATATCGGTTTTTAAGGCAGTAAATAAATATTGAGGTTACACAATGGTCGAACTCACAAGAAATGAAGAACTGATCCTTCTTTCCATCTGGAAACTCAAAGATGGAGCATACGGCGTAACGATAAGGGAAAATTTCCAGAAAATCACAGGCAAAACCCTCAATTATGGATCTCTCTACAACACACTCTACCTCCTGCTCCGGAAAGGCCTTGTTGCTACTCAAGAAAGTGAACCCCTCTCGAAGAAAGGAGGCCGGCGAAAGATCCTCTATTCGCTGACTCGCGAAGGCGAAAAGGTCCTCGGAACTGTCCAGAAAATGCACAAGCTTGCCTGGAATGATGTTCCAGACCTAGCCATGGGGAAGAAAAAGTGAAAAAACGACCTTTTCGCCCGCCAAAGTTTTTCATGCACATCCTCCGCCGGCTCTCCCTCTATGAGGAGATGTTCGCCATTTCCAAGGATTTCGAGATCGAATATGAGGACATCGCAGCGAACCACGGCCGTGTGAAAGGATTTTTCTGGTTGATAGGGAACACATTGCTGGTCTCTTACTATTACTTTGTTCTAACCACAAAATGGAGGACTGTCATGTTCAGGAATTACCTCAAGATCGCGTTCAGGCAATTGATGAAGCATAAAGGCTTTTCCATTATCAACATTTCGGGTTTGGCGCTCGGAATGACGGCCTGTCTATTGATGCTGATGTTTGTTGTGAACGAAACGAGCTACGATAATTTTCATCCCAATAAAGACAGGATATTCCGCGTGATCACCGATTGGGGGAAAGAAGGAAGTCGAATGAAATTTGCTGGTGCGATGCCGGCCATCGCTCCCACTCTCAATGAAGAAGTCCCGGAAGTCGAAGTCGCCGCAAGAGTGAGACGCATGACTAAAACTGTCATAACAGATGCGGAAAATCAGACCGTCAAAGAAGACAACGCTTTTTATGGAGACCCGGAAATCTTTGATATTTTCAACTGGATTCTTCTCGAAGGCGACAAATCAAGCGTGTTGGACGAACCTTATAGCGTTGTCCTCTCTCACAAGATCGCCCGCAAATATTTTGGGAGCAATGATGCCATAGGCCAAATCTTAACGATCAATAACAGCCCTTACAAAATAACCGGTGTGATGAAAGACCTGCCAGCCAATACCCATCTGAACTGTGAGATTCTAGTCTCTTATGCAACGGTAGAGGCATTGGGCGAGTACCCCGACAAACCATGGAACGTTTGGGGAGATGATTACAATTACATCGTGCTCAAAGAAAATGTTCCTGCAGAAAATATTCATAAAAAGCTGAATAGGCTGTTGATTAAGAATGCGGGCGATTGGTATCGAGGCCGAATGGATTTGATACCGCAGCCTCTTTCGGCCATTCACTGGGATAACGAATCCCGGGGAGACATCGGGCCAAAGGGAAATTATCTCTATGTCTATCTTTTCCTTTCGGCATCTATCCTTGTGCTTCTCATCGCATGCTTCAACTTTATGAATCTCTCCACATCCAGGTATGTGGACCGGATGAAAGAGGTGGGAGTTCGGAAAGTGGTGGGTGCCAACAGACAGCAACTGATCTATCAATTTCTTGTTGAGTCGATTTTGGTATCGTTAATAGCCGCTGCCATAGGCATCTATTTATTTATTCTTCTGAATAAAAGCCTCTATGCGCTCCTCAACATTGAATTTGTCGTGAGTTCCAGCCACGCGATCTACCTTTACGGGATCATTGTATTGCTCGTTCTCGTGGTCGGCCTTTTTGCCGGCGGCTACCCCGCATTCTTTCTCTCCAGGTTCCGCCCGGTGGATATTATCAAAAGCGGATTTTGGGGAGTCAGAAACAAGTTATCATTCCGCCATATTTTGGTCGTACTGCAATTCAGCATCTCCATATTGCTTATAGTGGGCACTTTAGTCGTTTATCAGCAGCTTAATTTTATGAAAAACTCCGACCTCGGATTTGAAAAGAAGAATGTCCTGTTGGTGCAATTTCCCTGGGGAAATGAAGAAGTGAAACAAAAGTATCCTGTCCTCAGAGACGAATTGCTGAACAATCCGAATGTTTTGAGCGTTTCTGGGATTTATACAGTGCCTGGCGTAAACAGCCAGTTCCAAATGGGCGCCAGGAAAGCTGGCGACGACCCCGAAAAAACGGTCACACTCCAAGCTTTGCCCGCAGATTTCGGATTTGTTCAGTCCATGGGGCTGCAACTGATCGAGGGCCGCGACTTATCAAAAGATTACGCTTTGGATGATCGGGAAAGCGCAATATTGAATGAAACAGCCGTAAAGGTTTTAGGATTGGAAGATCCCGTCGGGACAAAGCTTCTTATTCCGCGTGACCAAGAGATGTCGGAGATGACGGTGGTGGGCGTTATTAGAGATTTTCATGTCCAGTCTCTGCACAACACGATCAATCCGATGATCATTTTTGTTGAGCCCAAAATGTATGCCATGATGGCCGTGAAAATAAATCCTTCGAACTCTGAGGAGACTGTCCAATCGCTTAAAGAGATCTGGAACAGTGTGCTCCCCTTTGCAAGCTTTAACTACAGATACATGGAAGATGCGTATCACAGCTTCTACAGGACGGAAGAAAAGACCGGAAAATTAATCACCATATTCACTTGTTTGGCGTTATTCGTATCGTGCCTGGGATTGTTTGGATTGGCCTCATTCATGACCTCAAAGAGAGTCAAGGAGATCGGGATCAGAAAAGTGTTGGGAGCGACAGCAGGGGGAATAACTGTCCTCTTATCCAAACAATTTACAAAATGGGTGATTATTTCGAATATTTTTGCGTGGCCTATCGCATACTATCTACTGAGCCGGTGGTTGGAAAACTTTGCGTACAGGATGAACTTAGGTCCAGTACCATTCCTGGTGAGTGGCGCTGTTGTTCTGTCAATTGCTGTCCTCACCGTGAGCTTCCAGGCAATCAGGGCCGCTCTGGCAAATCCTGTGGAATCGTTGCGGTACGAGTAGAATTT
>JAGLRY010000401.1 GCA_023135995.1 Candidatus Aminicenantota bacterium
GAGCTTGAATCTCACATCAAGGACAAATGACCGGATAGAAGGAAACCGATGGTAAAGATTTTCATAGATGATCAGCCAGTTGATGCACTTGAGGGCACGACTATCTTCAATGCGGCTCAAGAAGCGGGGATCGCTATTCCTCACTTCTGCTATCATCCTGCCTTCGAGCCAGAAGGAACCTGTCGCATGTGCTTGGTCGAGATCGAGGGAATGCCCAAATTGGAGCTAGCCTGTTCCACACAAGTCCGAGAAGGGATGAAGGTTTTTACCAAGAACGAAAGAGTTGTCGAAGCGAGAAAGGGAGTCTTGGAGTTCTTGCTCGCCGAACACCCGCTGGATTGCCCCATCTGTGATCAAGCAGGAGAGTGCAAGCTCCAGGATTATTACGAGGAGTATGGCCTGTTTGATAGCCAATTCAGCGAAGTCAAAGAAAAGAGACGGAAGAAAGTCCAGATCGGAAAAAACCTACTGCACGACCAGGAGCGTTGTGTCCTGTGTCGGAGATGTGTGCGTATGTTGAGAGAAATCACAGGCACGTGTGAACTGGGTGTTTTTGAAAGGGGTAACCATACAGAGGTCAACATCCTGGATGAGATCAATATTGATAACAATTATTCAGGGAACCTGGCAGAGATATGTCCTGTAGGTGCTATTACCGATTCTGATTTTAGGTTCAAGACTCGGAGCTGGTTTCTGGACAGCGGCGATTCTATCTGCCCCCACTGTAGCAGAGGATGCAGCATCTCTATCCATTACATCAGTGCTTTTCACCGTTTTCCAGTCCCCAAGCGTGTGTTTCGATATAACTCCAGGAAAAATCCTGATATCAATGGATTCTGGATATGTGACTTCGGGCGCTATAATTATTCCTACCTGGATGATGGTCGTCTCGAAAAGATCATCAACAATAGCGGAGAGGACAATCTAACATGGGAGACTGCGATTCCTTTTATCGCAAAGAAGATGAGACGACTCAGAGATATGGACGAAGCGTCTCATATAGCCCTCATCTTGAATACATGGTTGACCAATGAGGAATTGTTCCTTTTAAAGAAATTGTTTATCGAAAACTTTCATGCTGAAAAGATCTTCTTTGTTGATCCGCCTCAAGGAAAAGCTGATGATATCTTGCTCACCTCGGAACGCACCCCAAACCGGAGAGGTGCACAAGAGATCGGTTTTGATATAAGGCCTTTAGATTGGAGTATGCTTTCAGAGAATACAGATATGCTCTTGGTATTCGGAAGCTTTTTAACGGACCAGACAAATTCCGGGGAGATCAAAACTCATCTCGATAAAATAAAAAACACGATCCTTTTAACTCCTCACTCCAATGATTTGAACGCGCTTGTGGATGTAGTTTTACCCACATCTGTGATTCCTGAAAAATCTGGATCTTTAACAAATGTGGACGGAATTGTTCAAGAATTTTCGCCAGTCCTTGAAGGGATAGGGGAGTCACGGCCGGAATGGAAGATTCTTATCGACCTGGCAAAATTAGCGAATGCTGATTTCAGCGTCAAGACATTCACATCACCCGCCGTGATTCTAGAAGAAATGGGCAAGGAAATAGCTTTCTTTAAGACGAAAAAATGATTGATATACTCATCGTCCTGATTAAAATCGTTTTTGCCATGATGTGGTTTCTTATTCTCGCACTCTACCTGACTTGGGCAGAGCGGAAAGAAAGCGCTGTGATGCAGGATAGAATCGGAGCGAATCGAGCAAACATCTGGAAATTCCGGGCTATAGGCCTTTTTCAGCCCTTTGCCGACGCCATAAAGATGTTTTTTAAGGAGGATTTCACTCCAGTTTTTTCTAAAAGATTCATCCACAATCTCGCGCCGTTCCTATCCTTCTTTTTTGTACTGGTCACCATAGCGGTTATCCCATTTGGGGATGTCCTCCGCTTGGGAGAAAGAGAGATCAAACTGCAGGTTCTGGATATCAATGTCGGACTTCTCTTTATCTTAGCGATGTTATCCATGAGCATTTACGGTGTTATTTTGAGCGGATGGGCCTCCAACAGCCGTTGGACACTTTTGGGTGGCTTAAGGGGTGCTGCACAACTCGTCTCGTACGAAGTGGCTCTCGGGCTTTCGTTGATCGGGCTGATCATGGTTTTTCCCTCGCTCACGCTATCAAATCTAGTCCACTTCCAGGGCGAACTGCTCTTTGGGTGGCTGCCAAAATGGGGGATCATCCTGCAGCCTTTAGGTTTCATCATCTTCCTGTTTGCTGCGGTGGCAGAGTCGGAGAGAGTCCCCTTTGACCTGCCTGAAGGGGAATCTGAGATCATCGGTTTTTATACTGAGTACAGCGGCCTCAAATGGGGGCTGTACATGTTTACGGACTTTATGAAAGTCTTGATCGTGGCCTGTTTGCTCACGACACTCTTTTTCGGTGGATGGCAGGTTCCTTGGTTATACGCGGATGGATTCCATTTTCCATGGGGTGGACAATGGCTTCTGCCTCATGGGATCGTTGTGGCATTCCAGGTCCTGGCCTTTAATCTCAAGGTCTTCTTTTTCTGCTGGTTCCAGATCCTCGTTCGCTGGACATATCCACGTTTTCGTTATGACCAGTTGATGGACTTGGGCTGGAAGGTTCTCATCCCATTGAGCCTATTAAATATTGTAGCAACTGCCATTTTGATGAGCTTGTAAACCAATGATAAAAGCACTCGGATATTTCAGCGAACTTATCAGGGGAAGTATTATCACAACGCGACATTTTGTCGTGAACATGTATTTCCATACCCTCAAACTGTTCAGGATCAAAGCTCAAAGGAAAGGGGCTGTCACCACACAGTACCCAGAGGAGAGAGTCGAGATCGCCCACAGGCACCGCAGCCTCCACCGCTTGATGAAGCGCGAAGATGGAAAACCTCGATGTGTTGTCTGTATGCTGTGTGCTACGGTCTGTCCTTCTGAATGTATCTATGTCGAAGCGGCAGAGGACCCCGATCCCGAAGTCCAGAAATACCCCTCCACTTTCACCATTGACCTCACGCGATGCTGTTTCTGCGGATTCTGTGTCGAAGCCTGTCCAGAGGACGCCATCCGTATGGACACGAATGAGGTCGAGATCGCGGAGTATTCGCGAGAAGATTTGATCTACGATCTGGACAAACTCACCAGATGACGCCCCTTAAGATCACTCTTGGGCAATTCGATATCTACGGACTCAGAGATGGCTACTTCTATCTAGATGGAGGGGCTATGTTCGGAGTCGTTCCCAAAACCTTATGGGCCAAGATGTTCCCTGCGGATGAGTCAAACCGGATTCAAATGGGACTCAACTCCATCCTCATAAAAACAGACCTGGATCTGATCCTCGTCGACACGGGTGTCGGCTCCTTGATTCCACCAAAATTCCATGAATATTACGCGATCGAAAGAGATCCTGATCTGGTCGATTCGCTCAAAGAGATCGGGATCTTCCCTGATGAGATCACTTTTGTGATAAACACACACCTTCATTTTGACCATTGTGGGGGAAACACACGCAAGAATGCAGAGAGTGATATTGTTCCTACATTTCCGAATGCTAAGTATGTCATCCAAAAGGGGGAATGGGAATATGCTCTCGATCCTCATTCCAGGGATAAAGTCAGCTATTTTAGCGATACTTTTTTGCCCCTAAGAAAGCATGGGCAACTCCGGCTCGTGGATGGCGATGAAGAAATCGTAAGTGGCGTTTCTGTCGTTCTAATGCCAGGACATACGTCTTTCCATCAGGGAGTGAAAGCACAATCTGGAGGAGAAACGCTGGTCTTTTTTGGGGATATGGTTCCCACTTCTGCCCATTTAGGATTGGGGTATATCGCCAGTTATGATCTTTTCCCTGTGACAACACTGGATACAAAAGTCGCGTTTTTCGAGAAAGCGGTGAAAGAGAATTGGATCATCGCCCTCGATCATGACCCTGTGCACTATTTTGGGAGAATCAAAAAAGCCAAAGATAAATACACTTTCGAGCCCCTCCAGTCCTGATTTCTTTGGCAATCGAGGGAAGCATCCCAAATACCGTGATGAATGATTTTCCGAGTGTTCCAATTGGTGATTTCGAAAACACGCTCAGTTTCCCCAGCGAGGAAAAATAAATGAATTTTCTCCACCACACAATTGGGACAATCTTGAATTTATATCATTTTGATGGTATAAAAAAGTTATACTATTGAAAGGTTAAAAGATGAGCGAAGACGACGAAAAAATTGCCTGTCACGTGTGTAAAAAAATGATCCCCAAGGCTGCTGCACTGCATGCAGAAGGGGCAGAATATGTCTATCACTTTTGTGATACCAGTTGCCTTGCTTTCTGGAATGAAGATAAAGATAAGGAAAAAAAGGAAACCAAGGATTCTTGATCTCAAAACAATCTTTGTGAAATCTCTCATCCCAGTATAGAGAATATCTTATTCTTTGTTCTCAAACTCTTCGCCCGCTTCCAGTTTTGTTTACTTTCCTCCTCAAACGGCCTATCCCATTACCATTGCGATGAAAGAGTTGCTTCGCTGCCTTTCCTATTATAAAATCTCTTCGACTTAAAATCCTTTTGCCTGGATTATTCACGAGTCGAGGTGGATTTAGTGGTTAGGTTGG
>JAGLRY010000402.1 GCA_023135995.1 Candidatus Aminicenantota bacterium
CGCCCGAAGGGTAAAAGATGCCGATAATATGAAATAGAAGTTTTATGAAGGAAAGTATCGGCAGCTTTTATGAATAGTCCAGGATAGGAGGAAGATATGGAAGATCTACTAGCCAAAGCCTTTAAAGTCACAGACCTCATAGATTATCAGGAAGGTTCTGTGGTCAGTCGTGAGATCATCGCTAAAAAAACCGGGACAGTGACACTTTTCGCCTTCGATGAGGGTCAAGGTCTATCCGAACATACAGCACCTTTTGATGCAACGGTTTTTTGCCTGGAAGGAGAGGTGGAGGTCAAGATCTCAGGGACGCCAATCTTGATCACAAAAGACGAAATGGTCATCATGCCCGCCGATCAACCCCATTCCCTCAAAGCCAAATCGAAATTTAAGATGCTGCTCATCATGATCCGCGTCTGAAAGAATTTTTTTATTTGTCCAGAAACCGATTGATTCACGAAAAAAGCCCCTATTTGCTCAAAAGCCATGCTGCCGCCTATGTGTGCTCCAACTTCACGTGTAAACAACCCACATCTAATCCGAATCAATTGCTCCAATTTCTCGATATCAAATAAAGGGCCTCAAATTTATGATGTCATAAAATTGTTTTCAATTTATGGTTGGAATGTTAAAATGCATCTTCATAATTCTAAAAGTATCCTAAATTGAATGCGCTGAAAATGAACACAGACAAACCGATGATCCTTCTGACGAACGACGATGGATTCTTTTCAGAAGGACTGGAGATCCTTGCAAGGACTCTCCAGGATATCGCGCAGGTCTATATCGTCGCACCAGACCGAGAGAAGAGCGCCATATCTCTCGCCCTGAGTCTTCACAGACCTCTAAGAGTCAAAGAAGTTCGAAAGAATATCTACGCCATAGACGGGACGCCAGCAGATTGCGTGTACATGGCCGTACAAAAATTGCTTCCGCGCAAACCTGATCTACTGATCTCCGGCCCTAACCGCGGGCCGAACCTCGGTCAACAGGATACCGCCTATTCCGGAACCGTTGCAGGAGCAGTCCAGGGCACTTTTCTTCAAATTCCTAGTGTAGCTTTCTCCATCCTCCATGATGCAGAGAAAAACTTTCACTACGAAAATGCTGTCAAAATCGCACTCATATTGATCAAAAAGATCCTTAAAAATCCTCCCAAAGAGGGCATCACATTAAACATCAACATCCCCCCTCCTCCTATCAGGGGAATCAAGGTTGTCAAGCTCGGACAGAAGAGGTACAACCCTGAAATTATCGAAAAAACGGATCCAAGAAATCGCACATACTTCTGGATCGGAACGGGACAACCCAGAGCAATCGGTGATGAAAACAGCGATGTCAAGGTCATCAAAGAAGGGTACATTACCGTTACTCCTCTTCACACTGATAAAACAGACTACCCCTCTATCGAAAATATCAGCTTTCAGAATATATTCCTCTCTTTAGATAATGAAGTTATTTAAGAAAGTTTATGATTGGGTCCTTCACTGGGCAGAGACACCCTACGGTCCTCTGGCTCTGTTTCTTCTTGCTCTTGCAGAAAGTTCCTTTTTCCCCATACCTCCCGATCCCCTCTTGATCGCTCTCTGTCTGGGAGCGATCAAAAAATCCTGGAAGTTCGCACTCTACACATCCATTGCCTCTGTTTTGGGAGGCATGGTTGGATATTTGATCGGATACGGGCTCTGGGATGCCGTCCATTCCTTTTTCTTTCAGTATGTGCCAGGATTTACTGAAGATAAATTCCTGTATGTCTTGAGCCATTATCAAGAGCAGGGTTTTCTCTATGTCTTTCTGGCAGGCCTCACACCCATCCCTTACAAGATCTTCACCATTACTTCAGGGGTGTTTAAGATGAATTTTCCTCTTTTTGTCCTCGCCTCTACCATCAGCCGCTCCCTCCGCTTTTTTGGCGTGGCCGCACTCTTGTGGAAATTCGGACCGACCATAAAAGGATTTATCGATAAATACCTCAATGCTCTAGGCTGGGCCTTCTTCATCCTTCTCCTGGGAGGATTCATGGTCATAAAATACCTCCTTTAAACCCACAGGTACCAAAAGTGTGATTTTCCCATAAAAACTCTTTCCATTGGAAAGGCTAAGGCAATATAATAATTTTGATCCAATCTAGCCTGGATTATTCACGAGTCGAGGTGGATTTAGTGGTTAGGTTGGGTCGGCGCAAGGCGCAAAAGTATCGACATTTTTTATGAATAGTTCAGGCTCGAAAGAGGTGATCAAATGAAGAAAATAAATTTAGTTCTGTTAATTCTTGTTTTCCTGATTCCCGCATTTGCAGACCAAAAAAGACCATCTTTGAACATAGAGGACCTGACATGGTTAGAGGCGGAAAAGACTTTAAAGACCTACGAGGTGGTCCTTATAGCGCTGGGCGCGAGAACAAAAGAGCATGGCCCACATCTTCTGCTGAAAAATGATTTTCTCATGGCCGAATATCTCAAAGACCGGGTCATTGACGAAGTTCCTGTGGCTGTCCTCCCCACTCTTCAATATGGTTACTATCCTGCCTTCCTTGAATATCCAGGCTCAGTTTCCCTTAAGGCCGAGACTTTCAAAAATGTCGTTTTCGACATCTGTATGTCTATGAATGGATACGGAATCCGCAAGTTCTACATTCTGAATACGGGAGTCTCCACACTCCGTCCTCTTCAGAGTGCGGCGGAAGAGCTCAAGAAAAAGGGTGTTGTCCTTCGTTATTTCAATATCCTGGAGGCTGACAAAAAAATCCCCTCCGGATATTTGAAACAGGAGGGAGGAACTCATGCTGATGAGGGGGAAACATCCATGATGCTCTACATCTCTCCAGAATCTGTCGACATGGGCAAAGCCGTCAAGGATTATGACGCAAGGCCCAACAGAAGAGGATTGACGAGAGACCCGGAAGGATCGGGCCATTACAGTCCTACGGGAATATGGGGAGACCCGACTCTGGCGACTCTAGAGAAGGGAGAAATCATCGTGGAGGCTACAGTGAAAGAGATCATCAAGGAGATTCAAGACCTCATTGATCTCAAAATCGAGCAATAGACTGAAAAATGATATGTACAAGGGATTCATTGAGGATGATTTTCTAGAGGATACGACATGAAAATTTTATTAACGTGTAAAGAATTTCCCCACTCAAAGGTGATCGGCGGACCTATCATCATATACAACCGCTTGAAGCACCTCTCCAAAAACCATCTTGTCTCCCTGGCCGCTTTTGCCCGGGAGGAAGACAAAAAATACATCCCTTCCGTCGAGGGATACTGCCACGATCTGAGACTCATCCCTCTTCCTCCGAAACGCTCTCCGTTAAAAACCGCAAAAGATTTCTTTGTTTCCCCTGTTCCCCACTATTTTCTGCGCGTTCACGATTCTCCTGAGATGTCCAAAACGATTGCTGACATGGTCGCTAAAGACCATTATGACTTTGTCATCGGAGAATACTCGGTGATGGGCCAGTTCATCCATAAGAATCCTCTTCTTCCCCCTGTTCGTAGGATCATATCAGTCCATGAATGTTATTATCTGGCTAGGCTGAAAGACTTTCGCCACCACAAGTGGGGAAGGAAAAAACTTAGAGAGCTCATCAACCTGAAAGGATTGAAGACGTACGAATTCGACATGTATGCCCAGGCTGACAAAGTCTTCACTCTTACTCTTCAGGGAAAAGAAGAGCTCCTGGCCATCCGCCCTGACCTGGATATCAGTATCGTCCCTCACGGCGTTGATGTGGAACACTTCTCATATTCGGATCCCGAAGAGGGGGAGCAGAGTGTCGTTTTTGTGGGAAATTATCTTCACTACCCGAATGCGGATGCGGTTCTCTATTTTCACCAAGAGATGTGGCCAAAAGCGAAAGCTCTGTGTCCCGGATTGAAATTCATTGTCGTGGGGCAAGCACCCCCGCCGGAAATTCAAAATTTAGCTCAAGACGACTCCATAACAGTCACGGGCAGAGTGGATGATGTGACGCCCTATATCCGTAAGGGGCATATTTTTATCTGTCCAGTCCGGTTGGGAGGCGGATTCCGAGGAAAGATCCTGGAGGCTATGGCAGTGGGCAGGCCGATCGTATCCACATCTCTCGGGGCAGAGGGTATTCCCAGCGTAAACGGCGAGAACATCATTATCGCCGACGATCCAGAGGACTTTGCTGCAGGTATAGAAAAGCTTCTGAAAAACAGAGAGCTGTACGATAGGATCCGCGAAGAGGGAAGAAAACTCGTGGAGGAAAAATACGCCTGGGCAAAGGGCGTCGAGGTTTTGGAGGAGATCCTTGAACAGATGATGAAGACACCTCCCAGTTAACATTTTTTATGAATAATTCAGGTAGGAGATTAACATGAAAACAACAATGGTCATTCCCAGCTACTGGGGGAGGAAAAAAGAAGAGGGATGGAAGAACACAGATTCTGTGTACGACCATCCCACGCCTTTGGATGAGGAAGGAACCCTGCGACGCGCTCTGGAAAGCTTGACAATTCTCGAGAACAAAAACTTCGAGCTCGTCATACTCGGTGTGGCGACAGCCGAGGACATCCAGGCAGAAGTGGAAGAGCGGCTGGAGGTCATCATCAAAGAAACAAATCCCGCTGTTCCCACACATCTCTTCTCTTACACTCGATTAAAGCACATCCATGCACATCTGGCACAGAACGGCCGTGACGATCTTATCCCTCTCCTCCAGCTGGATGGGTACTCCAACGTGAGGAACCTGTGTGTGTTCGTGCCCCATCTTCTGGATTCAGAGATATCCGTTCTGATCGATGACGATGAAATATTCGAAGATCGCCAGTTCATGGACAAGGCCAGGGAACATATTGGCCGAACTCTCGGGAATGATAGAGTGCTGGCGGTTGCAGGCTATTACATAAACCCTGACGAAGATTATTTCCTCCACAAAGAGTTTTTGCATTGGATGACTTACTGGGATAAGTTCGACTGTATGAACCGTGCTTTCACGAAAATTATCGCTCAAGAGCCGCGCCTCAAAGTGACGCCTTTTGCTTTTGGTGGAAATCTGGTCATTCATCGCGACCTCTTTACCCTCATCCCCTTCGATCCTTCTATTCCTCGGGGTGAAGACATTGATTTTCTCATCAACGCAAGGATGTTTGGATTCAAAACTTACCTGGATAACACTCTCTCGATCAAACATGACGCTCCCCCAAAAACATACCCCGTATGGCGAAGAGTACGCGAAGACATCCTTCGATTTGTCTTTGAGAAAAACAAACTGGACGCTCAAGAGGATATCCAGGATATGGTGAGAGTCTCAGCCGATGACCTCGATCCTTATCCTGGTGAATTCTTGAAAGAGGATCTCAAAGAGAAGGTGTTTTGGTCCAATCAGATGCTCGCCATCGATTATCTCAGTCAAGGTGAAGACAAGGCGGCCTTAGAATGTTTAGAAAATATCGCTCTGGCTCATAAAAGCTTGAACTCCAAAACGAACTCATTTCAAGATCTGCTCAGCCTCCAGAATAAGTGGAAGGACCTTATGGAATACTTTTCCTCAGACAGAGCGGCACGAGAGATCTGTAGCCAAATCCATCTTCCACGGGAATAATTCGCGTCTTTGACCTTGAGTCTTATCGGGGAAGTTTTCGGCTTGAGACTCCTAGAGCCTGAGCCATCTCACGCAGCTTAGACTGGATCCTCAAGATATTTTCCGGTCCCATACGAAGGAGATGCTTCTGCGATTGACTCAGGCTTTCAAGCTCAGGATCCACCATCGCATAGGATATGATCTTTTTCTCCAGAAGGATGTCTTTTGCTACGGGAACCTTGAGAAGCTCCACAAAAGCCCGGATTAGAGTGTCCTGAAAATCCGCATCCGGATACCCCAGGTCTTTATAGGCCTCCTGAATGACCGGTTTCAGCTGCTTGTAAAGCCTGACTGTGCCTTCTGTGTCCAAAGAATCGAAAATTTCGGCAACGGCATTGTATCGGTCATAGGAAGCGGGGTCTATATACGTGCGGCCGTTTCTCTCCACCACATGAAAGCCCTCCGTGAGAGTAAAAAAATCAACTTGGGCGCGTGGACTTTGGCCATTGGCGATATTGTCTACTCCAGCCACGAACTTCAGGGCTAGATCATCCGCTGTGGCCCAATTTGCAAGTTGGGGATTTGATGTGAGCCCTTTGATCAGGTCGCGGATGACTGGATCGCTTTCGTTCAGATCAACCTGGAGGGGTTCGACCTCCTCTGTCTCTGGAGCTTTCTCTTCTTCCTCTGAGGCCGAAGGCACTGCCTGCCCCACAACCTCATCAGCTGTCGGTTGTTCTCCGCCCCTATCCAGAATGAAAAAATAATAAATAGCGATAGCCAGAGCGATCAATACAATAAAAATAATCCCTGCGAATAAAACTTTTTTCTTTTCTTCCATATCCCTGTTTAAGCCTCCTTTTCTATTTTAAAGCTTTCACGGCACAAAAAAAAGAAACAATTTTATTTTATCCCTTTTTCGACAATTTTCTTGAATCCCATTTCGATTTTTGTCATATTAACCTGGATTATTCACGAGTTGAGGCCGACCCAACCTAACCCGGGCCGCAACGAAGCATATTTGGTGAGATCAGCTCGCTCGAAGGGTAAAAAATGTCGATCATAAATAGAATCAACATGGAGAACGAGATGATCATTGATATTATCAGCCAAATCAAGGTAATATTCAGATATCATATAATTTATATTAAGTATCGACATTTTTTATGAATAGTCCAGGTTAATTTAGTTATAGAACAGAATCTCTGAAACCACTTTCTTTTTTAAAGACTAAGGAGGATTTTATGGGAGGTTTATTCGGTGTTGTTTCAAAACAGGATTGTGTCTCAGATCTCTTTTATGGGACAGACTATCATTCCCATCTAGGAACAAAACGCGGGGGTCTTGCCGTGAAGTCCCACGAAGGGTTCACACGATTTATCCACAGCATAGAGAATGCGCAATTCCGGTCAAAATTCGAGGATGACATCACTAAACTCAAAGGAAATAGAGGCATAGGCATTATCAGTGATACTGAAGACCAACCCGTCCTCATCCGGTCCCATCTGGGCAACTATGCCATCGCGACCGTCGGTGTCATACAAAATGCGGATACACTCGCAAGGAAAGCGTTCGAGAGGCACACCACACACTTTGCAGAGATGAGTTTTGGCGAGATCAATCCCACAGAACTCGTGGCAACATTGATCAATCAGGAGACGTCTTTTGTTGACGGCATACAAAACGCCCAGGATGCGATCGACGGTTCGTGTTCTATGCTTCTCTTGACTGAAGATGGTGTTTATGCCGCCAGAGATAAATATGGAAGAACACCGATCGTGCTCGGCGATAAATCAAGCGGCTTTGCAGCCACCTCAGAGACCTGCGCCTTTCCCAATCTTGATTATGAGGTCACAAAATTCCTTGGGCCGGGTGAGATCGTTCTCATATCCGAAGATGGCATCGAACCTAAAAAACCACCCGGAGATTTGCTTCAGATCTGTGCATTTCTTTGGGTGTACTACGGATTCCCGGCTTCAAACTATGAGGGCATCAATGTGGAGAGTGTCAGAAACAGATGTGGAGCATTTCTGGCTCAAAGAGAGGCTTACGCAATTGATCTCGTCGCAGGGATTCCTGATTCAGGCACAGGACACGGACTGGGTTATGCCAGCGAAGCGAGTATTCCTTTCAAGAGACCATTTGTCAAATACACGCCGACGTGGCCGCGGAGCTTCATGCCCCAAAATCAAGATGTCAGAGATCTGGTGGCAAAGATGAAACTCATCCCGATCAGAGACCTGATCGAAAATAAGAAGCTGCTTTTCTGTGAAGACTCCATCGTAAGAGGCACACAACTCCAGGACACCATCCAGAGACTGTATGAATTCGGCGCCGAAGAAGTCCATATGCGTCCCGCATGTCCTCCGCTGATATACGGGTGCAAATTCCTGAATTTTTCGAGATCAAGGTCGGAATTGGACTTAGCGGGGCGAAGAGCTATCCATGAGCTTGTCGGAGATGCGGAGGTCGATCTGAACGAATACGCGGATACGGAGTCGGATAAATACAGTGCGATGATCAGACAGATCGAGAAAAGGCTCCAATTGACCTCCCTGAGGTACCAGAGGCTTCAGGACCTCGTCAAAGCCATCGGACTCCCCAAAGAAAAAGTGTGCACTTACTGTTGGGACGGAGTCGATCCCCGCTAAAGCTTTTATGAATAATTCATAAGAAAGTTGGATTATTCGCGGACCAAGGTTGCAGTAGCGGCAAGGAAGTGGCTCATGAAGATGTAGTAAGCTACCTCGAATGAGCTACAACGAAG
>JAGLRY010000403.1 GCA_023135995.1 Candidatus Aminicenantota bacterium
GCCATCTGTTCGCCGATGAGTTGGATATCGTAAGAGAGCTCGCCGATCTGGAAGAATTTCCGGATGAAGCAATCTCAGCCCTTTCTTTACAATTTAAAGACCGCATCGACGGAGCGTCCAAATATCTCTTTCCTCCTGTCATTTCTCTCAAACAAATAACACTTTCAGAAGAAAAAGAGGACGTAGAGAACCTGAGTGTTCAAGCCTACATCCTCCCCGCTATCGCAGTCATGTTTCTCCTTTTTATCTGCAACGCTGTTTTCGAGGATATTCTCATCGAAAAAGAGAGTGGAACCCTCATGAGATTACGCATATCTCCGGTCAACCTGACAGAGTATATCTGGAGCAAAATTGTCATTTCCACTCTGATCGGCATCCTCTGCACATCTCTGTTGATCATCCTTGGACGAGTCCTCTTTTCCATCCATTGGGGTGATCCTGCCGCTGTTGCGCTCTTGGTCTTGTGTCTCAACATCCTGATCGCCGGTTTTATCGCTTTTCTCTTCTCTTTTGTCCGTACGGAAAGACAGGCTGGAGCGCTTCTCACGACAGTGATCCTATTGATGTCTATGCTCGGAGGGAGTATGGTTCCCGTGGAAAATTATCCCCCTGTTATTCTCATATTCTCCAAACTGACACTGAATTACTGGGGAATAACCGCATTCAAAAAGATCATGCGCGGCGAATCCCTTGCAACGATCTTGCCGATTTTGCTTGTTATGGCCGTTGCGGGTGTGATGCTTTCCATTATGGGTTCATACTTCCTGAATAAAAATCTGAAAAAGGGAATTTCCTAATGACATTCTGGACGATAGCTGTCAATGACTTGAAGCTCACGATCAAGGACAAGATGTTTTTTTTCTGGCTCCTTATTTTTCCCCTCCTCTTCGCGTTGATTTTCGGCATGGCCTTTCCTGAATCAGAAGGAGGGATCCAAAAGGTCACTCTGAATGTGTTGGACCACGACAAGAGTTTTCTCTCCGAGCAACTGGTGAAAGAGTTGGAGAGCGAGAAGTATGCCGTTGATGTGATAGAGAATGAACAGGAAAAGAGAGTGAGAACTCTTCTCATTCCGAAGAACTTCGCCAAGGATATTTTGTCCGGGACACAAGTGGAGCTCATCCTTGAAAAGGAGGCTTCGAGCAACTTGGAAGCATCTCAGGCGGCGTATTCCAACATTTTAAAAGCCATCATCAAAATCATGTCCAGAGTCCTCTCCATTGTCCCACACAATGAAGAGGACCTTGAAGCCAGATACGACCAACATGACTTCGAAAGACTCATTTCCCTGCGAGCTGAAATCGGAGGCAGGCTTCAGGTTATCCCTTCCGGTTTCAACCACTCCATTCCTGCCATCACGATCATGTTCATCGTCTTCACCATACTCATGTATGGAGGAATTATCCTCCTTGAGGAACGTCGGCACGGACAGCTGGAAAGAACATTCCTGAGCCCGGCGACATTTGCGACAATCTTGGGCGGAAAATGGACCAGCCGAGTGATCATCGGCATGATCCAGACCATTCTTCTTTTTGCCGTGGGCAAAGTCCTGTTCAAGATCTACTTTGGCCCTTCCATCATCTCTATCCTTGTTGTCGCCCTTTTCTTCTGCGGCACAATATCCGGAATGAGTATCTTCTTTGGCAGCTTGATCAAAAAAGTAGAGATCCTCATAATCCTCAACATCCTTGTGGCCAATACTATGTCCGCTCTAGGGGGGTGTTGGTGGCCATTGGAACTCGTCCCTCGGGGGATGCGCAACTTAGGCTTCATCTTTCCGACAGGATGGGCTATGGATGCGTTCCATAAATTGATCTTTTTCGGGTATGGATTCTCAGCGATCCTTCCCCACATCGGGGTCCTATTTCTCTTCACTGTAGTCTTTCTTATCCTTGCCATCAAATTCTTTAAGCTTCGAAAAAATTAAAACCATATATAACTGAAGCGCCTCTACATCCGCAAAGACTTTCGCTGGAGTCGAGGCAAATTTCTCATGATCTCTGTTTAGAATAAAGATCTTATCGATTCCCACATCCCTAGCCGCCTCGATGTCAAAGAATGTGTCGCCGATAACACAACACTCCTCTTTTTTCAGTTTCAACTGCTTTAAAACGGCGTTAAACGGAGCTCCTGACGGCTTCCAGAGTCCGCTTTCCCGGGAAAGAACAAGGTCGAATGCCAGATCGAATTTATCGAGGAGGTACAGAACATTTGTTCTCGAGTTGTTCGTGACCAGCGCTATTTTTAAGCCTAGCGTTTTCAAAAAAGCCAAAAACTCCGGCATGCCATCTTTGAGAACTGCTTTTTTTGTCGCTTCCTTTTCATGATTTTCCAGCTGCTTCCATTTCTGGCTCTTTTCCGGCTCTGCAAGACCTTGAATGTAAGAAAGGATGGGTTTCCCCTGCGTGTTCAATTCTTCCTTGATACTTGTCCAATCGTATGGGGCATCGACAACAGTTCCATCCATATCAAAGATGGCGCCTTTAAGCTTTTTCGGCAATGATTCCCCTTTGGAGCCCTTAGTCTTTTTGTATTCTTCCGACTTCAAAGAGAGGTTCTCCTTTATTGGCCGGAGGAGTTTCTATGATATAGAGGATGATTCCCGTAAAGGGGGACTTGAGTTCCTGTTTGACATTTCCCAAATAATCCATGATGGTGCCGACTTTCTCTCCTTTGGAGATGTAATAGCCCATTTTGGTTTCCGGGTAGAATAATCCATCCATATCTGCATAGATCACTTCATACTTATCGATCCATACTGGGTCGGACACTGGTTCCGGATCTCCTTCGATCATCTCAAAGTATCTCATGACACTGATAATGCCTTTGACATTCCGTGCGATGGACTCTTCATCTGTTTTGCCCAAGTATCCAGACTCTGTTGTGATCGCTGGTTTGCCATGAAGAACAACCGTGTTACCCAGATATTTGGAGTCCGATTTATCTTTTGTCCGCGATTTATCGATAATGATATACTTTATCCCAAAGGCAAGGACCATCTCTTTTGTGATGTTGTCCAGCTTTTGGTTTCCGCTGAGCATCCAGTAACAATAAGGGATGAGAGCTTCATTTGCATCACCACAGTGAAGGTCTATGAGACAATCACATTTCTTTACGACTTCCTCAGTCAGAACATAGGCGATCCTCTGCGCCGATGTTCCTTCTGGATCACCTGGGAAAACTCTGTTCAGATTTTTCCAATCGTAGGGATTGTAATAGACAATTCTCTTCTGAAATCCAGGAAGATTGGCGATGTGGACCAACACGAGTGTCCCTGATAAAGACTCAGGATCGATCATTTGCTTTATTCGATAGAGCGAAAGAATTGGAGGATACTCGTAACCATGCACTCCGGCCACAAGGGCTAAAGTTTTTCCTTTTTTCTTGCCGTTGATAACGGTTACGGGTATAAAGCAACCAGGATCTTCCTTGTCCGGAACAGTCAGGTATCCGGACCTCACATCTCCCGGAGCGACTTTTATATCTCCGATAATGAATGGTTCATTCTCCTCACATATCAAGTGAGATATTCCTATCACTAAGCAGAAGATTAGACACAAGCTGATTCTTTTTATACAGATAGATGCCATAACACGTCCTCCCTTGAGTCAGCCATATTTTCGTCTATTCTACCTCTTTCCCCCCCTCAGGTCTATACCGTACGCTTGGTAAACATTTCCAAAACCGCGATGGAGTGAATTCTCGATAACAGTATTAAGTGATCAGATTGTGTGGTTGAGAAAACCGTTCATTCATTACGGTTTTGGAACCTGTTCCAATGGAACGATAGTGACATAGGACTATGCTTTTGTTATAATTCGATAAAATGATTTTTTCCACATTAACGGGAGGTTAAGCAATGGGTAAGCTCTTCGCTATTATCTGTGGATTGATTTTAATGACAGGCGGTGTCTGGCTTGCGATATTTGTCTGGTGGCAGGAGTTTCGTGAACTGGTGTTTGGTTCTATACCACCACTTCTCTTCTTTGTCGGCCTCATTTTCTTTATCGCTGGCATCAGCAGCATGAAAGATGCCCAACGTATAAAGAAACTCAAAGAGGAAACAGATATTGAGGAGCCTGAATCCAAGACGACTGAGGAATCAGAACAAGAAACCAAAGAAGCCTGACTATCCTGA
>JAGLRY010000404.1 GCA_023135995.1 Candidatus Aminicenantota bacterium
AGATACAATATAATATGGAAATTCAAAACGAGCTTTGCAATGGTGCTCCTTTTTATGTTTTGGGGCCGTTGGTGACCGATATCGCTCCTGGGTATGACCATATTGTGGGGGCCATCGGGGGAGCGATTGCGGCGGCGGCCGGGGCGAACTTTTTGTGTTATGTGACGCCGAGTGAGCACTTGGGGCTGCCGGGGCCTGAGGATGTAAGGGACGGGTTGATAGCTAGTAAGATCGCGGCCCATGCGGCGGATATCGTGAAGGGTGTTAAGGGTGCAAGAGAGAGGGATTTAAAGCTGAGTGAGGCGAGAAAGAGGCTAGATTGGGACGAGCAGAAAAAGCTTGTGCTCGATCCGTATAAATTCGAGGATGTGAGGAAGGAAAGGAGGACCAAATCTGAGGCCTGTTCCATGTGCGGTGACTTTTGTGCGATGCGCATAGTCAGCGAATACTTGAATGATGGTGGAAAGGCCAATGATGAGTGTTTTTGATAAGAAGGGCCTGGGGGGAGGCCTGCTGTTTGGGACGGCGGGGGTGCCCAAGTCGACTGGGGGGACATCCAGTTTAGAAGGAATCCAGAGAATTGTGGAATTGGGATTGGACTGCATGGAGGTGGAGTTCGTCAAAGGGGTGAAGATGGGGGCGGAGACGGCTGAGAAGATCAAGGAGAAGGCCGAGGAGTTGGGTGTAGGGCTGAGTGTGCATGCTCCGTATTATGTGAACTTGAATGCGGCTGAGGAAGGGAAGAGATTGGCCAGCATGGAGAGGTTGATTGCGTCGGCGAGGATGGCAGCGAAATGTGGGGCAAGGAGTGTGGTGTTTCACGCCGGGTATTATGGGAACGATGATGAGGAGACGACGTTCCAGAATATAAAGAGGGGGGCGCAGGAGGTTGTGTCGATATTGAGGGCGGAGAGGAGCCGGGTTGTGATGAGGCCCGAGACCATGGGAAAGCGGAGGCAGTTTGGATCGCTGGAGGAGATTTTGCGGCTGTGCAGGGCGGTGGATGGGCTGCAGCCGTGTGTGGATTTTTCGCACATTCATGCGAGAGGTGGAAAAGCCAACACCTATAGGGAGTTTTATAGGATTTTAAAGAAGATCGGGAAAAAGCTAGGTGATGGAGCCCTGAAGAATATGCACATTCATATTTCAGGCTCTAGATATAATGACAAAGGAGAAATGAAGCATTTAAACCTGGAAGAGTCGGACTTTCTGTTTGACGAGTGGATCCAGGCGCTCAAGGATTTCGACGTGCGTGGCATGATGATCTGCGAAAGCCCTGAGCAGGATAAAGATGCATTAATGCTCAAGAATTTATATTATGAATAAAAAAGACATCGAAGAGACGCTGCGGCGCTCTGAATCACCACTCCGCGAGACCCTCGACACCATGTGTTCTGCAGCTACTCTCCTGAGGAGTGATTTTAAAGAAACCTCCTTCCTTAAATCCTCAATTTTCTTCGCATCCACCCAGCATGAGTACGGATGTGAAGGTCTGGCGTGCTACTTCCCTAGATTATTTATATTTATCTATTCAAGATTTTCTATCAACTGGGCGAGATTAAGGAATTCAACAGACAGATTTTTGTAAGTGCGTTGGAAGGACCGTCTGACATCATAGGCGACAACATAGTTTTTGCCCTCTGGATACAGATGGCGAAAGGCCTTCATGCCCGAAGGTTCGAATTGATCTGCGGACCACTTGCATTCAATGGCTATTGTGCCTTTACCTTTTCTTTTCCAGACAAAGTCGACTTCGTGATGACGTTTGTCCCGCCAATAAAGGATTCTGCGATCTTGGAATTTTCCCTGTATTTCATTCAAAACATAATGTTCCCATAATATACCCAGGTCTTCACGCCTGAGCGTCTCCCATCCTTTAAAATAACAAATGAATCCCGTGTCAAAAGCATAAACCTTGGGAGCTGAAACTATCTCTGTAGCCCTCCTGCTGCTAAAAGGACGCACAATATGGATCACATAGGTAAGCTCCAGAACAGAAAGGTAATTGGTAATGGTTGTACGGCTTACCTCACAAGGTCGAGCAAATTTTGTGGCTTCAAATATTCCACCACTTTGAGCAAATAAAAGCTCTGCAAATTTTTGGTAGGAGTATCGCCGATCCAGTCGAAATAATTCCTGTATATCTTTTGCCCAGTGCTCATCCATCCATTCTTGGAATTCTCTATCAGGATAATCCTTCGATAGAATAAATGGTGGTAGTCCTCCTCGAAAAAGGCGGTGCTTGAAATCTGAGATTCTGAAGTCCTGCAAGTCGACTGATAACATAGGAGGAAGCCAGATCTCGAATTTGCGACCTGTAAGAGTATCTCTGAATTTAGTTGAAGCGCCTAGCGAAGACGATCCGGTAGCGATGACTTTGATCTCCGGGTAGTGATCAGCAGCTATTTTTAGTAATTCTGATGGATTGCCCAAACGGTGGATCTCGTCGAGAACAATTCTCTTGGATTGACAAGACTCTAAAAAAGCCTCTGGATTTTCCATCTCTCGTCGTGTGTTTGGCAACTCACAATCAAAATATTCGACATCCTGCAGAGACTGACATAGACATGTTTTTCCCACGCGTCTTACTCCGGATAGCCAGAGTACCGATCGTCTCTTCCATGAATCTTCAATATATTGAAGCCAGAATTGTCTTTTTTTGATATTCATGTAAGAGAGTATAGCAATAACTGTTGCTAAATGCAAGTTGAGTTGCACATAGTGACACTATCTGATAAGGCAAGTGCAGATTATTCCACGTTAACCGATCTTTGCAAAACCGGAAATAGTGAAGCGAAAAGGTGACAGTCCCTTTTTTCCAGAGGTGAACAGAAAAGGTGACAGTCCCCTTTTTGTAGGGTCAGCTCCCCGAGCTGACCGTTTGTTTTGTAGTGTTTTATCTTAAACGGACCGTTTGGGAAACGGTCCCCACATTAGCGAAAATGTACCAGGTACATTTTTTCAGGGGTAATAAAAAAATGTGCCCAGTACAATAAACACAATAAATAGGGCCCCAGTTCAGAAAGAAAGGTTTAGCTGACGCAATGCGGATTCAAGGTCTGTTTGTGGCGTGAAGAGGATGGTGTGGATCCCCATCTTTGCAGCGGCCTCGATGTTCTCCTCTCTGTCATCGATAAAAACGCACTCCCCTGCTCTGGCTTTGGCTCTCTTTAAAGCTATTTGGTAGATCTGAGGATCTGGTTTCATCCATCCTTCCTCGTAGGAGAGGACGTAATCATCGAAAAAAAACAATTCGGGGAACTTTCTTTTAACAAACCCGAACCGCATGACATCTGTGTTGGAAAGCAGGATAAGGCGATATTTTGTTTTTAATTTCAATAGAATTTGTACGACATCAGGCTTATGTTCAAAAACATCGTTGTAGGCCGAAAAAAAGGACTCAAAATCTGTGGTTACCTGAAGCTTATGGGATGCTTCTTTGTAAAATTCCTGAGGTGATATTTTTCC
>JAGLRY010000405.1 GCA_023135995.1 Candidatus Aminicenantota bacterium
ACTTCTGTGACAAGATTGCTCTGAAGCGGCATCATTGTCTTAAATAAATACACCTGCCCACAATACATGACAGTTCATACAGGCATAATTTTTAAGTTCCCCTGGCTTTATTTGGCATAAAGTTTGCTGTATAATGAACGTGAAGGACAAAAGGAAGGAGAAATAACAATGAAAAAGCTAATCATAATCGTTTCCGCATTAGCCCTGGTCGTAAGCTGTACCTCGATCGACCCAAACGTAACGGGAAAACGGGTCGTTGTTCCAGGCGATGAATATTATGACGCTCCTTATACCAGTTATGGTCCTTCTTATGGTCCTTCCTATTATCCGAGCCCATACATGTCGATGGGAATTGGTTGGTGGTGGAATCCCTTTTTATATTGGGGTTTCTCATACAGTCCGTGGTATTATTCTCCCTATTACTACGCGATGCCTTACTACGGATATTATCCTGGGTATTGGGGGGGGTACTATCCGGGCTATGGGGGGGGTTACTATCCGGGCTACGGATATCCGTCCTACAGGTACGGGAGAACCAGCATGACCAAGAGACAGCTGAAAAGTGGGTCAACGAGCGCCACCGGAAGCCGTCGGACCATCAATCGGGGAAGCTCTGGCCGAAGCACCACAAAGAGTTCCGGTCGCACGCGAGTCACAAAATCCGGAAGCAAAGGATCCCGGAGTTCACCTTCCAGAGGAGCCAGTAGAGGTTCCAGCGGTGGAAGCTCAAAGGGCGCTTCCAGCGGGTCCAGTGTCAAGAAAAAATAATTAGCCTGCGTTTTATCGGCTACTGTTTGATATTTTAGAGGAGGGGAAAATGAAAAACTCTAAATGTCTACAACTCTGTCTTGCGGTCTTGTGCGTCTTTCTGTTTACCCAATCCTTACACTCTGATTCTCAGTACAAATACACTCTGGCTCCGGATATGGACTTCTATTTTGCCCACATCAGTTATACAGAAGTGCGGAAAGACGGGAATGATCCTCTGGTGTTCCGGGAAGGATCTTTGAAGCCCGAGTTGGCTGTTTTGAACCTGCCACTCGGACCCGGAGACACGATCCAGACAACGAACCAAAGACAGTGCGAAATTCAGTTTGATACAGGGACCCTTGTAAGGATGGACACGAACACTTCGCTGAAGATCGAAACCGTGCTTGCAGAAAGCCTCAGTTCAAATAAAAAGCTCACAAATCTTGTGCTCCTCAACGGACACATCTATGTGATGTACAAGAGGTATAAACGGGGGGAAGTCTTCCAGATCGTTACGCCAAATACAGCCATTAAACTGGACCATCAATCTGTGGGGTTCGTGAGCGTCGGGGACGATGGCAGCACGGACGTCCAGATCAAGGAGGGCAAGGGCCATGTGATGTATGGTCCTGACGAAAAGCACCTGGAAAAAAAGAAACTGAAAAAGCACATGACGTTGACTGTTTCCGCAGACGATACGATCGCACAGAGGGCATATGCCCGGGACACGGACTTTGAGCTCTGGAATGAGAGTATGAATGAGGATTTTGTGGCCATGCACAAGGGAGTTACGTTCATTCCAGATCCCATCTACAAGTATCCCGAAGCTGTTATCTATTTTGCGCAGAAATATTCGAACATATATGGCGAATGGGTGTGGAATTCTCTCTATGGATTTGTCTGGAAACCCTATTTCAGCAGGAAGTATCCAGGAGGGGATTGGCAGCCCTATGTGTACGGAAATTGGAGCGCTTTTGATAACCAGCTTTTCTGGGTGCCGTCAGAACCCTGGGGCTGGGTTCCGTACCATCTTGGGGTCTGGCTTTGGGACAAGGATGTGGGATGGACGTGGTTACCGGGAGATGCCTTTGCACCGGCATGGGTGACCTGGGAATTTTTTGCGGGATACTATATGTGGAAACCTTGGTCCCTGTATGACTGGTATTACAGCTCCCTTTCTTATTCCAGGTATGGTTATTATGGAAGTCCATGGGCCTATTATCCCGGTGATGACAGCGCCCTTCCTCCCCGTCCAACGAAGGAACCGCTGAAAACGATACGAAAAGACCAGCTCGGAGAAGATAAGAAGGTCAGCATTCCATCGGAACCGCCTAAACAAATAAAGAGAACGTACAGCACTTTTGTTAAAGCGCTCGAACAGAACGATGGAAGGATCCTGGCTGCCCTTAAAGATATCCCCAATCAAATCGTAGTTGTAAAAAGCAGAGACATCAATGCAGACAGGATTCAAGAGAGGAGGATGAGAGTGGCTGAGGTTCCTTTTCAGCAGCTTCAGGATATGGGCTATAAACGTGAGAACACAGATCCCTATCGCTCTGCCTTCGTCACCTATCACAAGAACGATGTGATCGCCTCAATCGGGACACGTATGATTTCTGGCGAACCTACGTTGGAGGATCATGTTTTCCGTGGGAAAGACTCTTCTTCTCTTTCTGCGTCGGCCACAGAAAAAGGAATCCCAAAGGCGCAGACTTCCGTTAAGAAGACGGTCGACAAATCCAGCTCTGCCGCCTCTGCTCCTGGTGCTGTGAAAAAAGGATTCATCATCTCAGATTATGCGTATCGGTTCAGAGACTGGAATCCTGATGTGGCATACGCTCGCCGGACCGGGGTGACGATCCGGTATTCGAGCCGGACGAACGAAGTGTTTTGCCCTGATCTCGGCATCTCATCACGAGGAGTTGTTGCGACGTCTGCAGGGAAGATCTCGGCGGATAGTTTTGATTCAGGGAAATCTTTCACCAAATCCGGTTTTTCCACTTCCTGGGCATCGAGTGATTCTTCTGGATCAGACCCGAGTCCAAATAGCTCTACGAGTGGTTCTAAAGTCTCGGGAGTTAGCAGCGGAGAAAAAAAGAAGAATTGAATGGGCTGTATGTCAAAGAATGATGGAGTTGTTCAAAGCCAAGGGATTACATCGTGCGAGAGCTTCTGTGTTATGGCGTAACGGATGAAGAGACAGAGGTCACGATGATCTGGGGGGCGTCGAAGGAGATGAGATACTGCTCCGCTTCGCTTTGGAAGGATTCCAGAAATTCCTTCCGGAGTGGCTCAACAGGCCTGAACCTGTAAGCGAGTGGATTGATGTAACGGTTTCTGTGTTTGATCCTGTAATCCAGATGGGGGCCTGTGACTTCACCCGATACACCCACGTATCCGATGATCTGGCCGCTGGCGACTTTCAACCCTCTTTTAATTCCTTTCCCGTATCGCCTTAAGTGGAGATAGAAGGTCTCGTAGCCGTTCTTGTGTCGGATCCGGACCATGCGGCCGTTGGCGCCGTCTCGTCCGGCATAGCTGACGCTTCCCTCAGCTGTGGCCCGGACTGGAGTGCCCACAGGCGCCGCATAGTCCACGCCATAATGAGGCCGCCACACTTTACGGACCGGGTGAAGCCGGCTGTGCGTGAACCGGGATGTGATGCGTGCGCCAGAGATGGGGGATTTGAGGAATTCTTTCCTGAGGGAGTTGCCCTCGAAATCAAAATAATCCGACTTATCCGAATCAGGATATGTGTAATGAAAAGCCCTGTATAATTCTCCCTGATTGGTGAATTCTGCGGCGATGATGCGTCTGTAGCCCACAAATTCATCATCGAGGTATTTTTTTTCAAAAATGATCTTGAAAGAATCTCCTTGGCGTATGTCCGCATAAAAATCGATATCCCATGCAAATATCTCCTCGAGCAGAATGGCCAGTTGTCCTCCCTCGTTTTCTTTTGAGACCGCATTGATAGGATTGTCCTCGATAACGCCCCAGATCATCTCTGTGCGGATCACATACGGGATCTTTTTGATCTCAGCGGTGTATGATCCTCCATTTTTTTCGAGGCACAGGTAATTCTCTTTGTTGAGGGCGTATTCGATACACACTACCTCATCTTCAAGTGAGGTAAAGATCTTGAGCTCATTTCCCGCTCTCACTTTGGCCAGGTCATATACGGGTTTGACATCTTCTCTGAGTTTATGGATCTCCGTAGGTGAGAGATTGTACCGGTCCAGGATATCAGAGATGGTCTCACCCCGCTTTATCGTCTCTCTGTTTTCTTTTGTCGGTGGAGAGGATCGTTCTTGCTGAGGCTCGAGTTGAGGAACGAGTTCCTCTTCTTTGATCTCGTCCGGCGTGGCAATGCTTGTTTTGGGTTGAAAGCTCAGGATAAAAAAAGCGATCAAGGAAAGGACAAGAAACACGAGAAGAGAGACGCGGTGTGGTTCGTTTTTGTTTTTATGGATCTTGAGCTTGACGCGCATTTTTTTTAATAATTTCTGCTCTTAATTAAGCAAAATAATCGATTTTTCCAATTTAGTCAAGGCAAGAAAAAGACCAGAAAAGGGGACAGTCCCTTTTTCCCAGGGGTGTTGCGAAAAGGGGACAGTCCCCTTTTTGGCACTTGTTCCTTCTTAATGCAGGATCCATTCCCCGAACGGACCGTTAGGAAACGGTCCCAACATCTCCTTGAAAGCGTCATAGATTTTCTGCAACTTACTCCACAACAGATCGCATGAACCGATTTTTATTAACCGTATGCTTCAAGAAAGGGGTTCACATTTTGCAAGAAGGCAAAGTATATTACTATGGATGAAGAATGAAGAAGAACTCATCGAAGCAGTACTTCAAGGCGACGAAGACGCGTTCGAGCTTCTTCTCTATCCATACAGGAATAACATGCTGAATCTGAGCTACCGGATGGTCGGAAATTTGGAAGACGCGAAGGAAGTATGCCAGGAAGCGATTCTTAAAATTTTTAAATACATGAGTGGATACAAAAAGGGCAAAAGTTTCAAGAACTGGATGTATAAAATTGTGGTGAACGCCTCCAATGATTTTTTAAGAAAAAAGAGGAGACATGAGGACATCTTCATGATGAAAAAAGTCATGGCTGATAATCTCTCGACTAGTCCTGAAACCCAGTTTCTAAACAAAGAAGTGAGGGAAAAGATCGCAGATTGTCTCGAAGACCTGAGTCCCAAGGAAAGGGCTGTTTTTCTTCTGAGAGACGGGGAAGGACTGTCTGTGAAAGAAGCTTCGGAAGTTCTTAGTGCTTCATCGATGAGCATCCGGACCCATCTCTCCCGGGCAAGACAGAAATTAAGGGGCCGGCTCGAAAAGATCTTCCCCGATGGACCTTTGGAGAATGATTTATGAATTGTAAAAAGATCCGGAAGTATCTCCCTTTATATATCGGGGCGGACCTTTCTTCCAAGAAAAAAGAGGCTGTTAGAGTCCATCTTGGGTCTTGTGGTGAGTGTCAAAAGGAGTATGAAGCTTATGCCCGGTCCATAAAAACAGCCAAAGAATGGTTGAGTGAAAACACGGTGACTTGGGGAGAAGGGGGGTGGAGAAGGACCGTTCAAAATGCAAGAGCAGAAAAAGCAAAATCTTCGTCAGGATTTGCACCCTGGCCATTCAAGAAGGGATGGGCTTTTGCGGTGATGGGGGCGGTTATGGTCGTTGCCGTCTTTTTTATTACGCGACCTTTGTTCTTAGGTGTCGAAGATTTCCCAGGCCAAACGATCTTATCGCAACGTCACCCCCAGCATGAAACGCGAGCCCTATCCAAATCCCCACAGGATGTCGTATCCATGACCATAGTCTCGAAAGACACAGGCCTTAAGGTCGTCTGGATTCTCAACAAAAATTTCAATCTGGAGGAAAACGAATGAAAAAAATTGGAATACTCTCTTTAGTGTTTTTTCTTTTGTGTGGGTCGATGCTGGGATCTCAAAGATCTCAGGAGAGAGGTGAGTTAAAAACAGAAATTGTGACCATCAAGTACATCGATGTGAAATGGGCGGAAGACCTCTTGCATCCCTACACAAGCCGGCGTGGGACGATCAGGCGTCTTCATGATGGAAACAAACTGGTGATCGAAGACACGCCCGAGAATGTGGAAAAAATCCTCGCAATTCTTAAAAAGATCGACATCAAGCCCCTCGATCTGCAGTTCAATGTCGATCTGATTTTGGGTTCAACGGCCTCTCAATCTGAAGAAGGATTCGATAGAGAACTGAAATCCGATCCTATAATAAAAGAACTGAGTCAATTGCTCCAATACAAGTCTTTTAAACGGCTGGATACGGCCCTCATGAAAGTTCAGGACAATAAGTGGTCCTTCCAGAGGATGGGGGGCGACCATCTGATGTTCCGATTGCAGTTGCGGCCTCGGTATATCAAAGAGGACAAGGGTGATTCCATTCAGGTCGCGTTGAACTTGTCGCAGGATATGGGATTAAACTCTGATGGGAAGCAGAGATCCATTAGACTGGTTGAGACCACACTGAGTATAAAAAGCGGTGAAAGAACCGTTGTCGGTGTCTCCAAGCTGAACGGCGGCGACAAAGCCCTGATCCTCATCATCTCCGGTTCCGTCGTCAAGTAACAGTGATGTAGGGTCCGTTCCCCGAACGGACCGCTCGGGGAGTGGACCCTACATTTTTTTAACGGACCGTTTGGGAAACAGACCCTACAAAAAAGGGACTGTCCCCTTTTCGCAACACCCCTGGAAAAAGGTGACAGTCCCCTTTTTATCTTTGTTTGTCCAGATCTTTCAGATAGGTTTTGATGGCTGTGATGGCTATCCCGGTCAGCCCCAGAAGACCTATGAGGTTGGAAAGTGTCATCATACCATTAAAGAAGTCTCCGATGGACCAGGCCACTTCCACTTTTAGCGCGGCCCCAACAAATATGATGCCGCAGAACACCCACCGGTAGGGGATTTTTATGCGAACACCCCACAGATAACTGAATGCGATTTCTCCATAATACGTCACGGCGATGAGGCTCGAATAACCAAAAAGAAATGAGCTCGCCATCACTATCAGCCCGCCGAATTGAGGCATCGCCATATTGAAGGCGTGGGCTGTCATCTCGGTGCTGGTCCCTTCGGTCCAGGCCCCAGTCACCAGCACTGTGAGCGCAGTCAAAGAACAGATAACCAATGTGTCGATAAAGACATCCAGAGCAGCGATCAGCCCCTGCCTCACCGGCTCACTTGTTTTGGCCGAAGCGTGATAGACCCCCGCGGTTCCTGTTCCTGCTTCGTTGGAATAGGACCCTCTCGATAGGCCGTAGCGGATAGCTCTCGCCACAGTCGCACCAGCGACACCTCCAGTAATCGCTGAAGGCTTAAAAGCTCCTGTAAAGATGAGAGATAGAGCGTGTGGAATTTGTTCATAAAATACGATGATCGTGAACATAGCTCCGAAAATGTAGAGAGCGACCATAAAAGGACTTAAAAATTCTGTGACTTTCCCGATGACTTTGATCCCTTTGATCACGACCAGGCATGTCAGAACAGCCAATCCCAATCCCGAAATCCAGGGATTTATACCCAGCTCTGACTTCATGACAAGGGCGATGGAATTGGATTGGACGGTGCTCGTCGAAAACAGCGGCTTGCACCCCATAAAAAAGGCATAGATCGCTGCCAACCAAGGAAGGCCCAAGCCTTCCCTTATGTAATACATCGGCCCCCCGGCCACAGATCCGTCCGGCATGATCTTCTTGAACTTCTGACCGAGAACAGCCTCCACGAGTTTTGTCGCCATGCCCAATGTCGCTGAAAGCCACATCCAGAAGATCGCTCCGGGCCCGCCCATGGCGATAGCTGTGCACACACCCCCGATGTTTCCGTTCCCGATAACGCCGGCCAAAGACGTCGTCAGAGCCTGAAACGGCGAGATGTCTCCTTTCCGCTCCGTATCGCTTTCTCCATAATCTTTGCGCCCGAACCCGAAGCGAAAGGAAAGGCCCAACCGCCTCACCTGCACGAATTTCAGACGGATTGTAAGGTAGAGTCCAACCCCCAAAAGAAGAATTGCCGTTTGAGGGCCCCAAACGATCGAACCCAACAAACGGATAACTCGTTCGAAAATTTCCATATTCGGGCTCTAGTCCTTTTTAGCTCGTCCCCTCTCTATTTTTCCTCTCCTCCCGTCTCCTCCTTATTTCTTTCTTGATGGACTTATGCAGCACCAGAAAGTAGTAGGCGATGAGACATACGACAATCAGTCCAAACCGGGAAGTGTACCCTTGGGCGAGTAAATAAAAAGCATAAGCTGTGATCCCTACAAGCAGGAAAAGGTGGAAAAAGGCAAATATCCAGTCTGCCATACCAGTCAGGATTGAGAGAATTTTACACCCAAAATATTAGGCTTAGAAACTCTATTTATTATTTTATTCTTCGACTTTTGTGACCGAAATGATCTCTATGGTCTCGCGCGGTACATTTTGCATCCCACGTCTGGTCATGATCTTGACATTGGCGATGGCATCGACAACATCCATCCCAGCAATGACCTTACCGAAGACGCAGTAACCATAGTTTTCAGCGCTGTGATCGAGATTAGGATTATCTCCATGGTTGATGAAAAACTGGGCTGTGGCGCTGTGGGGGTCGGGCATTCGGGCCATAGCGATGGTCCCTTTCTTGTTGCTTAATCCGTTATCGGCCTCGTTTTTTATCGCTCCTTTTGTGGGTTTTTTGTTCATATCGGCAGTGTGCCCACCACCCTGGATCATAAAGCCCTTGATCACGCGGTGGAAGATGGTGCCGTCATAAAATTTGTCGTCCACATACCCGAGAAAATTTTTCACTGTGACCGGTGCCTTATCCATATAAAGCTCGAGGGTGATGTCACCCATTGAGGTTTTCATGATAACTTTGGGATTTTTGTCCGCGGCTGTGTTACTCAACGGAAAAGCCAGCAAAAATACCACGCTCATGATGCCAAACAATAGCTTAATCGACATTGCTGCCTCCTACTTAGGATTTCTCCGATTCTGAAGAGCCCAAGATATCAAAATATACGTTCCAAATCAAATCAGAAGGGTGGGGCTCGTTCTTCCCTTTAGGAATGTTCATTGTCTCTTTGATTGATGATATGAATAACTCTTCAAGACCATTTTAAATTATCAGATAGTTTTCCCTTTATCTATTGGACTTTGGTTCAATACTATGATTTCAGCCTATTTTTTTATCCTGAATGATTCACGAGTTGAGGCCAACCCACCCCACCCTAACAATAAGGTGGAGAAAGTGGCCCATGAAGTTTGGTTGGTTAGGTCGGGTCGGTAGTGAACTACCGCGAGCCGTCCCAACCTAACCCGGGCTACAACGA